>JAQWBU010000161.1 GCA_028706195.1 Eubacteriales bacterium | reverse complement strand
TACCAGCATGCGTGCTGCATATAAATTCATGGGCGTAGGCTCCGACTTGCGGTAATCTCTGGGGCGTGTGGCGACAACGAAAAATTTCTCATATCCGCGCCTCTGAGCTTCTGCCAAAGGAATTGAGTCTTGCAGCCCACCGTCCACATAAGTGTGGCCTTCAATATTTATAGCCGGCATGATGACAGGAAGAGTACTGGAAGCTCGCACAACACGCATCATTTTTTCCAGAGAGTCGAGTTGTGATTTATCCCAATAACGCATTTCACCCGTGTCAGCATTGAAAGCTCCGATCACGCATTCTGCGGGATTGCGCTCAAATGTTTCAAAATCAAAGGGAATAGTGCCGTCGCTTTGCCCTGCGATTTCGTAAATGTATTCAGCTGAAAAGAAACCCTTACCTTGCATAAAGGTGCGGATTCCGCCAAAATCCGGATCGTTGACATCGTCTACAAAACTGTGTTTGGTGCGGATAATGTCACGGCTGAGATAATTGACAGTTGTACTGCTGCCGGCGGAAATGCCGGAGACATAATCAAAGAATAGTCCGTACTGCATGAGCACATTGGCTATACCTGAACTGTAGGATTCGCGCATACCACCACTTTCGAAGAGCAGAGCGACACAACTTTCACCGTCGGCGAAAGGTCAAAATGATCTCTTCCCTGAGCCTCCAGCCATGAATTTGTGAATTTCTCATCCATTAATTCTTATCCTATCGTGACTTTATTATTGCTGATATGTAAAATATGGGTATAAGAGATGTTGAGCTGAGGAGGAAAACATGGCGCATGAATTAATCATCAGAGAGGCAATGCCCGGGGATGCAGCTGATCTTCTGGACTACTTGAAACAGATCGGCTCCGAGACTCATAACCTCACCTTTGGTCCTGAGGGAATCCCTTTTAATGTTGAGGAGGAAAAACGTTTTCTGGAATCTATGCGGACTTCGAACAGGTCAAGAATGTATCTTGCTCTTTCACCTGAGGGCGAGATTGTGGGTAACGGGACGATTCAAGCATATGGCAGAGAACGCATGCAGCATCGCGCGACTATAGCGCTTAGCGTGAAGATGAGTCACTGGGGGCAGGGGATAGGATCCGCACTGATCGAAAAGATGATTAATTTCGCCACATCAATCGCTGTTGAACTGATTACGCTGGAGGTACTGTCGGAAAACCAACGCGCCATATCTCTCTATAAGAAATATGGCTTCGAAAAATTCTCAACACTGGAGAAATTCTACAAGTTGGATGGAAAGTATTACGCAGCGGACTACATGAGGCTCGAACTCTGAGTCTGTGTATAAGATCGTGCCTGGCACCGAAATATTCAGCCGTGCCAGGCACATATATTCTCAAATGTTCAGGCGATCGATGTCGTCAAAGAGATCCTGTATCAGCTGTTTTGGATTGTTACCTTCGATATCGAGGCCTTCTGCGAAACAACACACGTATTCGTCTATGCCGAAAAACTCGGCCAAGGCTTCCATATAGCGGGAACCCATTTCTAATGGCAAATTTTCATAATAACCGCCTCTGGTAGTGACGAAGATAAGCAGCCTTCCCTGTGACATGCCGTGAATGCCTTCAGCATCGGCGTAAAAAGTGATGCCATCCACTGAAACATTCTCAATGTAGGTTTTTAACAAAGCGGGGAATCCGAGATCCCAGAATGGTGCGGCAATCACAATCACGTCCGCCTTAGCAAACTGATGGGCGTAATCGAACCGCCGATGGTCTATTTTACCTTCAGACAGCATACTTTCCCGCTGCTGAAAGAAACCTTCGCTCAGATAATGAAGCGGCTCATCCATAAGGCAAAGCGAGTCAATTTCAAATTTCCCGCTTTCATCCACTTTTTTCATAAGATAATCAGCAGCCTGCTTACTGCGTGACTCTTCCCGCCGTATGCAGGAATCGATGAACAATAATTTTTCCATATTAACCTATCAAAACTTTCTACATATAGTATTGTCAAATGCTATTTCTATATTATGCCAGCACATAGATAACGTGTCAGCTTATTGGATAGAATTGACAAGTATTTCCAGTTGTTTATACTTATAATAACGTAAATTGCATGATTTAGAATTATCAATGCAATTTCAAGGAGGATAATTATGAGAAAAATTCTAATGACCATCTTAAGCCTTATTCTGGTGCTGGTAATTGTGGTGTCTTGCGCGCCTTCAGAGCCTGCCGAACCCACGGACGCCCCATCAGGGACAGAAGCACCCGGTCCGACCGAAGAACCAAGTCAGACCGAGCCCACGGGAAAAGTGTATAACGTTGTCAACCTGGTAAACGGTACTCTTGGTGACAGATCATTCTTCGACTCTGCTGAAGCTGGATTAGCTGAGCTCAAAGCAGCCGGCCGCATTACCTATACCACCATTGAAATGGGCGGCACCGATGCAGATCAGCCGAAATGGCTCAGCACTCTCTATGATGTTTCCGAATCGGGCGAGTATGACCTGATTATTTGCGGAACATATCAGATGCCTGAGTATTTGAACGAAGTAGCGGCAGAATATCCTGATCAGAAGTACTTGATTTACGACTCAGCCGGTGAAGGCGACAATATCGTAAACATCAACTACAAACAAAATGATATGGGTTATCTTGTCGGCGTTTTCGCCGGTGCCATGACAGTTGAAACTGATTTGGAAAATATTAATGAAGAATCAGTGGTAGGCTTCGTTGGCGGTGTTGACAGCCCCGTCATCAACGACTTCCTCTATGGCTTCCTTCTGGGAGCTCAGGAATCAAACCCGGACATCAAAGTTGACACCCGTTACGTCAACAGTTACGTTGATCCCGCCAGAGCTAAAGAATTGGCAATTTCAATGATCAACGATAACAACTGTGACATTATCTGGGGCGTGGCCGGAAACTCCGGTAACGGCGCCGCAGAAGCCGCGCTTGAAACAGGTAAAGCCTGGTTCATCGGCGTTGATTCCGACCAGGAGCTGACCTTCTCGGATGAGCTGGCATCGATCACTCTGACAAGCGGTCTGAAGAATATCGGCAATTCAA
>JAQWBU010000038.1 GCA_028706195.1 Eubacteriales bacterium | reverse complement strand
AGAGGAAACCGCTGACGCCTCCGCTTAACCTTACTTCAACCCAGAGACCTTCTACCTTGACAACATGGACAGAGGTGCCATATTTAATCAGCTGCTTTACAGCAGAAGAAGTCGAAGCTTCACTTCTGAGATTAACTCCTCCGGTCGGTGAGACATATAATGTCAAATCAACAGCGTGAGATCCGACAGGCGGATTCAGGAATATTTCATAATCCGATAAATTTGAGGTGGATGCCGCATCTGAAGACTCAGTGCTGCTCTCAGTATCGCTTACCGCTTCTACAGCCGGTGTTAAGTCAGGCATTGGCGCTACAGTCGGCGCCGGATAAATGTCGATAAGCTCCGGCAGATCACGGCCAAAGTGGTCTACCTCAAGCAAGGCCTCTTCAGGCTCGATTGGGACTTCGAGTTCAAGCGTTTCCGCACTGACAGCTGTTTCATCTACGGCTACGAAGATAACACCGGAATCTTTGGTCTTATCTTTAATAACTTTTACTATCAGGACCGCTGCCAGAGTGAACAGTAAAAGTCCAGCTACAAGCAGCAAAACTCGATCTAGTCTTTTTCTTGCTTTCATGCAAATCCTCTTTCTTGACCCTAGATCTATTTGCACATTGTAACCAATATCATCAAATAAATCAAAGGCGTGCTCCTGTGTTAAAATCAAGCTGCTAAGACACGATAGATTATAAGATTCTGAGGTTTTAGAAATGAACGATTATAATGAAAAAAACATAGATGCTGACAATAATTCAAAAGTTGATAAAGCCAGAAAAGTCAGCTTCGATCCTATATCGCTCTTGCTGCTTGTGCTGGGTCTTGCTCTGCTCGCTTTGGGGATATATTTTTTAGTCGAGCCGAAAATCCAGAACAATAAACAGGACGCAGCCGCTGAAGACCTGTTGGAACTGGTCGAAGGGGATGTGTTGTCCCCTACTATAACTTTCCGCTCGGATGAATTAATAGTCAATGGCGAGGAAGATCAGGAAGAGACTTTTTATACCAGAAAACCGATTGAAAATGAGACTGGAACTACAAGCAGCGCCACTGAAGCCAGCAATGACAATAAAGTAGTGACTGTTTATGGCATGGGTTCAATCAGAATTCCGGTAATTAATCTTACAATGCCTTTGGCAGATAATACTGATGTCTATTCTCTGCGTGTAGCTATCGGACATTACCCCAGCTCGGCCTTGCCGCAAGAGATAGGCACGGGAGTATATTTCGGTCATAGAATGGCCTCTCACGGCCGTTATTTCAATCGACTTAATGAAGTCAGTGTAGGCTCCGAAGTCCATATTGATTATCAGGGGAAACGCTATACCTATACAGTGGATAAAAATTATATTGTGCCGGTAGAAGAGCTGGGAAGTGCAGTTTTTCGAGAGAATATAACAGAGCAGCGTATTCTGCTCGTTACCTGTCACCCGTTGAATGCTACTCCGGGACAGTCACCGGAAAGAATCCTGGTTGAAGGGTATCTGACGAACATCAGCGGCTAACTTAAGCAATCAGCCGCTGATTAGATCATCTTTTGTTGACATTATTGATAAAGCTCATCCAAAGATATCTGGTTAAGCAATTCTCTTAAAATATTTGCCTCTTCATGGGTCAGGGTTATGCCCTTACCCATTTTTTTGTGGTCCGGTGACCAGTCACGAAGATCAAGTTTGGGAGCTGCTTCATTCCAGCTGACAAAGTTCAACTCTCTGTTCCAGCCGGATTTGCTGCTTGATAAAACTGCTATTTCTTTTTTGATTTCAAATTTAAAATCTGCCATTAGTTTACCTCACTTAAATTATTAGTTTATTTTCTGTGATTTTCCAAATATCCTGAGAATAATCACTGATTGTACGATCAGAGCTGAAACGTCCGCTGCGACAAATATTTATCCAGCACATTTGAGCCCATCTGATTGAGTTGTTATAACTCTCATGCGCCAGCTGGCGGGCATTCCTGAAGTCATCAAAGTCACCCAATACGTAGTAAGGGTCTGACATCTCTGAGCTTGTGCCACGCAGGAGACTATCATGGATAGCCTTGAACATACCGGTATTGCTGTCAGTAATGGTTCCGTCGACCAGTATATCAACAGCGCGTTTCAGACCGGGGATGTTCTTGTATTGCCAGTGTGCATTGTAATAAGCCTTGGTCTCGGGGAAATCCTCCAGTTTAGTTCCGAACATAAAGCTGTTCTCCTCCCCCACTTCCGAGAGTATTTCCAGATTTGCACCATCATAAGTTCCCAAAGTGAGAGCGCCATTCATCATGAACTTCATGTTCCCGGTTCCGGAAGCTTCCATTCCAACAGTCGAGATCTGTTCAGAGATATCTGCTGCGGGGAAAATCTTTTCAGCATAAGAGACATTATAATTGTGCAGGAATACGACCTGCATATGCTCGTTCACATCCGAATCGCTATTAATCAATTTCGCAATTTCATTGATGAATTTGATGATTGCCTTGGCATTGAAATAACCCGGTGCCGCCTTAGCTCCAACGATGTAGGCTACTGCTGGTCCTGTCGCTGCCTTGGGATTTTCTTTGATCTGGAAATATCGGTCCACAATCTCTAAAGCATTCAGCAGCTGCCTCTTGTATTCGTGCAAACGCTTTATCTGAACATCGAATATAAACTTACTATCGAGGTTAATGCCCTCCTGTCTCTGTATGTGTGAGATCAGGCGCTCTTTATTTGCGTCTTTAATTTCAAGAAGGCGGCGCATGACAGTTGTATCGTCAACATAGCTCTCCAGATCGCGCAGCATGTTCATATCTCTGACCCAGCGATCTGATCCCAAAAGTTCAGTTAATAAATCAGATAATTCAGGATTGCACACTTTGAGCCATCGTCTGGGTGTAACACCATTGGTTTTATTGTTGAATTTCTCAGGGGCATTATCATAAAACGGCTTAAATACAGTGTCCTTGATTAAATTGCTGTGAATCTGAGCAACGCCGTTGATGGAAAAACAGGCATATGCTGCCAGATAGGCCATGTGCACTTTGCCATCATGAATCGGAGATATCTGATCCACTTCCTGCTGATTCAAACCCTTCCCCGCCATCTCCTCTTCGAATTGCTCGTCTATCTGTTCCACAATAGTGAGTATTCGGGGAAAGAGATAACGGAATATTTCTACATTCCATGTCTCCAGAGCTTCACTCATAATAGTATGGTTTGTAAAGGCGAACGTATTGCAGGTGATATTCCAGGCCTCTTCCCAGCTTTGTTTGTTTTCATCAATCAAAAGACGCATCAGTTCAGGGATAGCCAGAACGGGATGAGTGTCATTTAGCTGGATGCGATTGTGTTCAGCGAACCTGGAGAAATCGCTGCCATACTTTTCGCGGTAATTTCGTACGATGACCTGCAATGAAGCCGACACGAAGAAATATTGCTGCCTTACCCGCAGGACCTTGCCGTCGTATGATGTGTCGTTAGGATACAAGACACGAGTTATATCCTGAACCCGGTTGCGCTCAATAACAGCATCGTCAAAACGCTGTGAATTGAAGAGATTGAAATCAAATTCTTCTGCCGGTTCCGCTCGCCACAAACGCAAAGTGTTAACATTATTGGTATCATAACCGGAAATCGGCATATCATAGGGCACCGCATAAACGTCCATATCATCGTAATGCACCAGCATGGTATCCTCACGGCGAGGAACGATGAAGGGATAACCCCACTCCATCCATGAATCCGGGTATTCCTTTTGGAAGCCGTTTTCAATCTCCTGACGGAAGAGACCGTAGCGATACAGCAGTCCGTGGCCAACTACGGGCAAGTCCTTCGTCGCAGAAGAGTCCATAAAGCAGGCAGCTAGTCTGCCCAAACCGCCGTTTCCCAAACCGGGATCGCGTTCTTCCTCAAGCAGACTGTTGAAATCATGTCCCATCTCCTCTACCAGTTCTTTGACAGGTTCGAGGATTCCGAGATTAATTAAATTATTTTCCAGACTGCGTCCAACCAAAAATTCGGCTGAAAAATAGTGGACCTGACGGCCCTCACTATACGCTTCCCGTGTTCTTTCCCAGTTCGGAGTCAAAGCTTCCATCACTGTGCGAGATAGCGCTTGATAAAATTCATATTCACTTGCTTTTTCAAAACTCTTACCGAATTCAGAATGCAGGTGTGACAACATGTGTTCTTTAAATTTATCTTTATCCATATCATTACCTTTCGTAAACCGTGGCCATTATAACAGAAAATTCAGCCGGTACAATTAACATAATGACCGCTGCTGACCTCTGCCGCTAAGTCTTGCTTGTGTCATTGAATAAGAAGATGTCCAAACTGTATGAATGCGAATACTTCAACTTTCCATCGTGGCCGTACTTGTTAAACTTAATTACGATGATCTTCTGAGAAAATCCTGTCACTTCGTCGATTTCCTTATTCTGACTGCGCTCAGTCTTGTATTGTATCCGCACATTCCATTTCAGGAAACGCTGCTTGCCTATTCTCTGCCATTACTGTTGAGCGTCAGTTATACCTTATCTTTTGTCAGATCAAGTATAGGCTCAGGAGACATCATGTTTTTGTTTGCAATAACACCTCTTGCCCCTGGGATTAAAGCTTTTCAGCTCTTATTTATTGCCTGTATCTCAGCCCTGCCCTTTGCATTATATAAATATTTCAGCCAAAAAAATATATCCAAGATGAAAGCGTCCGATTACTACTTTCCTTTTATTCCCTTTCTCACTCTCGCTGTTTTTATCATTACACATCTCTAGGAAAATGAAATGGCCTGAAGAATGAGATGCTGATAAATCATATAATATTTCATGCTATTCTATAGGGCATTGACGTATAATTCCAGACAAATCTTACAAACGCTACAGTCCGAAAGAGGTAATTAGAAGTGAGCAATAACAAGATAAACAACGATGATGACTTGATTGTTCTTGATCAGGAAGCTGCAGTTTTCATGAAATCAAGAACTGAAGCCCAGCGTTTACAGTTTATGCCGTCTCTTATAGCTCTTCTCTTCGGCATTATTCTGCTTGCAGTCACTCTGCTGCGATACTTCAACCCTGATCTGTCTTTGTTCAGTGATCCGGTCACTTGGAGAACTCTCGCCCTGAGGCAGGTAATTCACTTTGGAGTGATCCCTCTGTTTGTGGCCAGCGTAGCGCTCTTAATATATAAACCTTCTTTTGTTTTGCTTTCACAGCACAAGGAAGCGCCGCTCAGTATGGCTTCAGCAATCCTGCTGGGTATAGTCTCGGCCTTCGCCTATTACCTTGTCATAGAACTGCTTAATCGTGTTGATCTGATCGAGCAGGTCAACATTTATTTGCCGGAGTCTCAGACCGGCTTTATCCCGCTAATGCTTGAATCAGCGGGAGGTGCTGTTGCGTCTCTTAGTTTTAGCGTGTTATTGCCTACGGTCAGCCTGGTTCCTTTACTTTTGGGACTTTTCCTCACACCACTTCTGGGTAGTGAAAAGCGAGGGTTTTCAGTCAGTGTCACATGTCTGCTGGGAGCTCTGCTTGCTTTGGACAGCTGGGCTTTTTTCGCTTATCTGCTGCTATGGATTATTCTAAGCCGGATTTATCTTGCCGGAAGCGGTCTGATCACCGCCGCTCTTTCTTGTGCCAGCTATCTGGCTGCGTTAATGTATTCCCCCAGAATCTTCAGCTTTCTTAGCAGCCGCTTCATTGCCTGGCAGTCAACCTCAGATCTTCAGTCAACTCTGCTGGTTTTTGCTTTACTATTGATCAGTCTGATTTTGGGTCTTCCGGCTGTATTTCATTTCACTTATCTTGACCGGGAGCAGCGTCGAAAGCAACTTTCGCTTTCCTTGCAGCCTCACATTATCAAACATATAGAAAAGACCAAAGAACGCTCTGCCCTCAACTGGCTTTTGATAGCGATTGCTTTGATCTTATTGATAGCAGCTTTGATACTTCTTCTTATGCTTGATTAGCCCTCGTAAGCTGCCACATATCTGGCAGTCTTTGCAGCGTGTTCTTCATAAGTCACTGAAAAATCATTTGTTCCCTCGCCGGTCGCGGTGAAGAAAAGATATGAGTCCGCTCCGGGCCAGGTGCGTTCAGTAGCAGGCCACAGCACGCCTTCAATGGCTACTACACCGGGTGAGTTTATCGGTCCCGGAGGTAGACCGTCGAAGTAATATGAGTTGTATGGATTAGAGGCGTACTCACGCAAATCATTGTTGCTCATCCATAGTTTAGGCTCTTTGCCGTCACTTTCCCGCAGATAATTAACAGTGGCACAAGATTCAAGCGGCATTTCAATCGCCAGACGATTGATGAAAACACGCCCGATTTTGTTCATTTCAGAGATCGTGCCTTCGTCCTGAATAATTGATGCCAGAATGATCGCGTCATCAAGTGTTATTCCCTGACGTTCCGCTCTCTTGATATAGTCGCCCTCTGCAAATTTTGCTTCTGTGTTATTCAGAAAAATCCGGAGTATCTGCTGCTCAGTGGCGTTAATATCGAAGAGATAAGTATCGGGCCAGAGATATCCTTGCAGCAGCCATTCTCTGCCGGGACGCTCTTCAATGCCGGATATAAATGAATAATCTGTGAAAAGAGACGGACGATTTACCATGGCATCGAGTAAATCAGGATTAAAGCGCATGCCTGCTTCGAGCATTTTGTCTCTCATCTGCTCATAGGTCATTCCTTCATAGAAGGTAATAGAAATCTGTTTCGGCTGTCTTGTCAGGACAAGCATCATCTCATCGTATGTCATGTCAGGCAAAAGATAATGTGTACCGTACTGATATTGACCGTCAAAACCGTTAAATTTGGAGATCAGTTCGTAAGCGAAAGTATTATTAATTAAGCCGGCTTCCTCAAGAGTTGCAGCTATATCTTCTGTATTTGACTGCTGAGCAATGTAAATCTCGACAGCGCCTTCAGTGTCAGCTGTAATAGGAGATATCCCTTCTCTTTCAATTAATTCCGACAACTCATCCAGTCTCTGATCCTGTTCACTCACATAGCGAAAACCCAGGAAGAAGCCTACCAGCACTGCAACAATAAGAATCACGATGATTCCAAGAAAGGTCAATATTTTTCTTACTTTTCGCGGCATTTAATATCCTTTGATCGCTTTCACGTGCGTCAATTTTTAAAAGCTTACTGCATTATACAACGCTGTGAATTTGTGGTCAAAAAGGAGGGATTCTTTAATCTGGAGTAACCACAGATTTGGATTCATCGCGGGCAGCTTTGCCCTTCCAACGGAAAATCAAGGGGGTGCCCTGGAAATCGAAGTTCTCCCTCAAGCGGTTTTCAAGGTATCGCTCATAAGAGAAATGCAGCAGTTTGATGTCGTTGATAAAGAAAAGAATAGTCGGGGGCGCAACCTCTGTCATAGTTGCATAATAGATTTTTAGCTGACGACCCTTGTGCTGTGGCGCCGGATGCATGACGATCGCATCTGCAATAACGTCATTCAACATGGAGGTTGGCATGCGCCGATGATAGGCCTCATGCACTTTTTCTATCGTCAGCCAGAGCTCATCTAAGCCCTCCCCTGTTTTTGCTGACATAAATAAGATAGGTGCATAGGTCATGAAGTTAAAGCGCAAACGAACGCTCTGTTCGTAATCTTTGCAATACTGCGCAGATTGATTCATCAGATCCCACTTGTTTATTACGAAAATTGAAGCTTTTCCAGCTTGGTGGGCTAAACCGGCTACTTTTGTGTCCTGACTGGTGAGTCCTTCTTCAGCATCGATCAAAATTAAGGCAATTTCACAGCGTTCTACCGCTTTTTGCGTCCTTAATGTGCTGACATATTCAATGCTGTCATCGATTCTGCTTTTGCGTCGCAGTCCTGCCGTATCAATAAATCTATAAATCTGACCTTTATGTTCAATGTCGCTGTCCAGCGAATCACGTGTTGTACCCGGAATATCAGAAACAATGCTTCGTTCTTCACCCAGCAGCTTATTGGCCAGAGAAGATTTCCCGGCATTCGGTCTTCCCAGTATTGCTACTGGAATATGCTCGAAATCTCCCGCCTCATTAAGAGGTTCGGGGAAATGCTTGATTACTGCGTCAAGAAGCTCAGAGAGGCCCAGTTTATGCGTAGCGGAAATCGGAATTGTGTCTGAGAAACCTAGCTCATAGAAGGTATAGAATTCGGGAGGCGGATACCCTGGCACATCAATCTTATTGACTGCACATACGATCGGTTTACCGCTCTTCCTCAGCCTCTGCGCAATATCAAAATCTATATCGGAAAGGCCCATGTTGATATCTGTCACAAAGCAAATAACGTCCGCCATCTCAATAGCGACATCTGCCTGCTGGTGCATCAGATCCTGCAAACTGTCTTTTGAGCCGGTTTCGATACCGCCGGTATCAATGAGAACAAAATCATGACCGGCCCAGTCAGCGTCTGTCATGATACGGTCACGAGTGACACCTGGATTCGGCCCGACAATAGCCAGCCTTTTTCCGGCAAGCGCATTGAACAGGGTTGATTTTCCTGTGTTGGGACGTCCCACAATTGCTAAGATAGGTTTTCTCATAGCGTTCTCATTTTAACAACATGAAAAAGCAACGAGCCTGAGGCACGCTGCTCCATTCATGAAAAAGTTAAATTTCTATTCTGCTGAGCTTACTACTTCTCTTCCCTTGTAGTACCCACAATTTTTGCACACCATATGTGATGCTCTCAGTTCATGACACTGTGGACACTCGGTAAGATTCGGAGTCGCTCTCTTTTTCCAATTAGCGCGACGTGAACGTGTTCTCTGTTTTGAAGATTTACTCTTAGGAACAGCCATTTATGACACCTCCTATTATCAGTTCATAATTTTATCTTGAATTACTGTTTTTCTGCCTGTAGCATTATGAGGTATGCGACCATGCTTGTCAAATGATATCGTCTGCTCCAGATCTTTTTTTCGCCTCAATTTCGAGCAAAAGCTTAGTGCTGTAGGCGTGTCTGTTATCAACTGCTACGGCATATCCAAGCTCAATATTCCCCCCGATATCAGATAATGATCCTTTCGCCTCATGTGTCAAAAGCGATAGTCTGATCAGACCAAAGGGTGTTTCAAACTGTTCCAGACGCTGGTCTCCCTTATTGAAAGAAAGCTGCATCTCAATTTCTCCTGTGCGGGCCAGAGTGATTTGACCGTCAGGATAAAGTGATAAACTGGTCTGAGTGCCTGCCATTCCCGTTGCAGCGCTTTCATCATATGTAACTACCCAGGAGTCATCTTCCGAGCGATGCTGAAGAGTACCTATGGTGGATAAACGCACTGGCCGCTGCTCCTTGCCGTCATACCACTGATTGCTGGTCAGCATGATACGAGCTATCTGCCTGTCGTTAATAGATTTAAAATTGGTCATTCTGTGAATTGAAGCTCCTTTTCAGCGTTCAAATTCTTCCGCATTTTTGATGTCTACATGGTGCACACGTTCAATCTCAATGTCAAGGATACGCTCAATATTCTGCTTAATTCCAGATGTATCTTCTGTAACAAAAAATTTCAACTCTGAATCATGCTTTTTCTCATTGTGCAAATTAAAAGACAGTAAAAGCTCTTTAACCTCCAGTGCCAGGGCTTTGCTGCAGTCTACAAGTTCTG
The DNA here is from genome assembly GCA_028706195.1 of Eubacteriales bacterium. Lineage (GTDB taxonomy): Bacteria > Bacillota > Clostridia > Saccharofermentanales > DTU023 > DTU032. The sequence continues at coordinate 3,099 of JAQWBU010000038.1, read as the reverse complement.
AATCGGGTAATGCCTTTTGGATAGAATTTTCCAAAAATGGGAAGTGCGTACAAGCCAGAATCGCAAGATCAGGATTTTCACTTGTTCTCATTTCGCCGAGATAATGTTCAGCCATGTCATCCGCCAACGGATCGTCCCACTTGCCGTCTTCGACAACTTGAACGAAATCCTGACAAGCCTGTTGGATGACGATTGGCTCAGGCAGGTCGTTTTCTGCGAAAACGCGTGGCAATTCTCTGGAAAATACTCCGTTATTAACAGTTGCTTCCGTGGCTAAAACCGCAATCTTCGCAGGGGCTTTTAGATCACCTGACACTTCCATTGCAGCTATTATTCCAGCTTTAATTACACCTATTACCGGTATGGAACCTGCTCTTTCATCAGCTGCTTCCAGCGCAATCGCACTGGAAGTATTACAGGCAAAAATAATCATTTTCACGCCGTGTTGAATAAAGAAATCTACGTTATTAAGAGTGTCACGTCGTACTTTCGCCGGTGAATTTCGACCATAGGGCGCATTTGCGTTATCTGCAAGATAAAGGAAATCTTCCTGTGGAAGCAGAGCCATTAATTCGCGCAGAACAGTCAGGCCGCCCAATCCGGAGTCGAACACTCCGATCGGAGCAGCCTTATCTGCGGCATTATTGTATTCAGGCATTAGTAGGCTTTCCCCCAGATAACATGAGATGTAGCTGCCTCGTTACAGATCATACAGACATCGTTATCAGTGACCTTGTCGTTGGTAATACAGCGCGCTGTCGCTCCTGTACGCTCCTTGACCTCTGCCTCGCAGTTGGCACTGCCGCACCAGCTGCCTTTTACAAAACCGGGTTTATTTTCCAGAAGATCAAAAAATTCTTCACTGCTGCCGGCTGTATATGAATGGGAGGCCCTATGAGCTTTAGCTTTATCATAGAGTCGTTGGCGATATTCTTTCAGAATGCCGGGAATTCTTTCCTCCAACTCTTCTAAAGGTACGATAATTTTCTCGCGATTGTCTCGCGTTACCAAAACACAGCTGTTGTTTTCTATATCGCGAGGACCAATTTCCAGACGCAGCGGAACGCCTTTCATTTCATATTCAGAAAATTTCCAGCCAGGCATGCGGTCAGAGTCGTCCAATTTCACACGATAATTTTCTTTCAAGAGATCATATAGTTCTGCGGCCTTTTTCAAAACGCCCTCTTTGTGCTGGGCGACCGGAATAATAGCAATCTGAATCGGAGCGACTGCCGGTGGCAGAACCAGCCCATCATCATCGCCATGAACCATTATGATTCCGCCTATAGAACGGCTGGAAACACCCCAGGATGATTGATGTACGTACCGCAATTGGTTTTCCTGATCGGTGTATTGAATGTCAAATACCTTGGCGAAACCATCACCGAAATAGTGTGACGTGCCCGACTGCAGTGCCTTGCCGTCATACATCATTGATTCCACTGTGTAGGTAGTCTCAGCTCCGGCAAATTTCTCGCTTTCAGTTTTTACACCTTTTATTACCGGGATGGCCAAAGTTTCTTCAAAGAAGTCAGCATAAAGTTCCAATATATCCTTGGTTTCCTTGATGGCTTCCTCTGCTGTCGCATGAGCAGTGTGGCCTTCCTGCCAGAAAAACTCACGTGTGCGCAGGAAAGGACGGGTTGATTTTTCCCAGCGTACAACGGAGACCCATTGATTATAGAGCTTTGGCAAATCGCGCCAGCTCTCAATGATTTCTGAATAGTGATCACAGAAAAGAACTTCTGAGGTTGGACGAACACAAAGGCGCTCTGATAATTTTTCATCGCCTCCATGCGTTACCCAGGCAACTTCCGGCGCGAAACCATCGACGTGGTCCTTCTCCTTTTGCAGCAGACTTTCCGGAATGAATAAAGGCATAATGACATTTTCGTGACCGGTTTCCTTGAAGCGGCGATCGAGATCATCTCGAATCAGCTCCCACAAAGCTGTGGCATAAGGCCGCACAATCATGCATCCCCGTACGGAAGAGTAGGAACTCAATTCCGCCTGCGTCACAATATCCGTATACCACTGCGAAAAATCTTCATCACGTGAAGTAATGGCTTTAACTAGTTTTTCTTTTTTGCTCATGTTTATCTCTCTATCTGATCTAATATTTCTACAATAAATAATGAAATATTATTGTGGTTTGTCAGCTATTTTGCATTTATCCAAATCAAGCATTTCTACTGTTTGTCTGGCAATGGACAGTTCTTCATTTGTGGGTATAACGAAAACCTCCACTGCTGAGTCCTCTGTTGAAATTTTCATTTCTTTGCCTCTTACTTTATTGGCTTCAGGATCCAATTTAACACCGAGGAAAGCTAATCTGTCGCAAACAGTCTGACGCATTTTCGGGTCATTCTCACCGATTCCGGCTGTAAAAACAAGAGCTTCAAGTCCATTCAGTACAGCAGCGTAGGAAGCGATAATCTTGCTGGCCTGATAGTAAAACATGGATAAGGCCAGTTTTGCGCGTTCGTTGCCCGCATCTGCAGCGTTTTCCAAGTCACGAAAGTCTGAGCTGACACCGGAAATTCCCTTGACGCCGCTTTCGGAATTCATAATTTCATCGATTTCAGCAGCAGTTTTCTTTTCCAGATTTGCAATAAACGGAACGATAGCCGGATCAATGTCACCACAGCGTGTGCCCATAATAATTCCCGCAAGTGGAGTTTATCCCATTGAAGTGTCTATGCTCTTACCGCCTTTAATAGCCGCAAAAGAGGAACCATTGCCCAGATGGCAGCTTACAAGTTTCAATGTACTGGACTTAAACTTAGTCAGTTCAGCACAGCGCATGGATACAAACATATGACTGGTGCCATGGAAGCCATAACGGCGAATCTGATGCTCTTCATAATAACGGTATGGGAGTCCGTACATATATGCTTCCGGCGGCAGGGTCTGGTGAAAGGCGGTGTCAAAGACACAGACCTGAGGAACACCGGGCATTAATTTTTCGCAAGCCTCAATTCCCATCATGTTGGCAGGGTTATGCAAAGGACCCCAGGCATAAGTTTTGCGAATGGATTCTTTAACTTCTTCAGTAACAATTGCAGGCTCTGAAAAGATCGGCCCCCCGTGCACAACACG
>JAQWBU010000160.1 GCA_028706195.1 Eubacteriales bacterium | reverse complement strand
GCTGACCCGCATGCCAACTGAGTCCGATAATGGCAAATTACCAGGTACATCAAAGGAAAGCGCTTCTACAACCGATGGTATTTTTGAAAAGCCCGGTGAACCGTCGAATAGCTATTCAGTTGATATCTCTGATCCCCTACCAGAAAAAACTGATTCTATCACATCTTATGACGAAAGCGTTGCCAGTTACAACAAAGAGTTGAAACCAACTTTGCTTGAGAAATCGTGTGAAAGGAAGGGTGAGATATCTCGCTGCGAGAGTCCAGTTCATCAAGGAGACATTCTCAAGAATTTTACATACGACTATTATATTTCAGACACTAGTGGAAAAGAAGTACTTAGAACGATGTGGTTTCCATTAGTTGTTGTAATTTCTCAAGATTGTGATTTGACACAGGACTATGATAAAAGGAAAAAATTAAAATTTGATGACAAAGGATGCTGTCAGGTAAACAATCTAATCTTTAGCAGCATAGTTGCTCCGATGTATAATTTTCATCAGTTTTTAGATGGAAGTCATCTTTCTAATTTTAAATGGAAAATGCAGTCGTTTAGTAAAAACTCAAAAGACAAGTTAACAAATTTAATCAAAACAAATCAAATTGGAAGATACTATTATTTAAGTTTTGAAAATTCAGTTATTGTGGATTCTGTCATCGATTTTAAACACACATTAGCTATTGATCCAGAGATTTTAAGAGAGACGGACAGGACAGATGTACGGATCCCGCAACCGTATAGGGAAGAAATTACAAGAAAGTATGCGGATTATATTTCCAGAATAGGCACCAAGAAGGCAACAATACCTCTTGACCGCCAGTTACCTGATGAAGAAACAAAAGTAGGTGAATGTGTTGATATAATAGATGATGAACAAAAAACTGAACCAGTTAAAAGTGATGGTGCGAAGATAAATTAATTTTCTCTCAAAAAGATCCAGTCTACAACGGAGGTGGAGTGACTGACATACCTGACCGCGATTACTCAGACATTATATTTGCGACCATCCGGCAACATGAAAATGGACTGACGCTCGCCAAGGGCATGGCTGTGACAAATATAATCGATTTATACCTGCCGCTGAAAAAAGTCGATTTATTATCCTTGCCACAAGCTGAGAATTGCCGAGATCATCCTCGGCATATCTTGATCGCAGGATTAATCGCATTCGTCGATGGCACTTTCCGAACTACTCTTTGAAACTATATCTCTATATTTCAATCAAGATCGTTGGATGTCAAAGTTTGTCTGAGTCTGTAGAATTTCCGATTACCGTTGATGTCTCTACGAATGTTGTACATTTCCGATATGGTGTAACTGTATCGTACATCTCAGGATATTCGTGTTCATCGCGCGGTATGATTTTCAGCACGGCATACAATTCATCTATGTCAGACATTTTCATTCCTTCTTTTTACTTCCTTGTTCTTAAGTTTAAAATGGCTGTTGAACATGTAATTGCTGTAGTACTTGCGGCGGTAATGAAGAGGGAGTGCCCTTATTTATTATCATTGCAACGCCATTTTGGTTTTCTGTAATTTTAATAGCAGGAGTGTTTGCAAAAGTTATCATATACGAGTGATGAACACTGAGTATCGCATCTTGCAGATCGCCATCAAGTTCCATGCGTTCAATATTCAGTCCCATTTCCTCACAGTCGTCTATATTGATGTGTCTTGCATGAGCTTTGGTTACAGAATGGTTACTGAGTTTTTCGACTATTTTTTTTACTTTAGAATCACGGTCAGACTCGTCTTTAAGCATATTTGTCTTAAGCCAGTTGGTGACTATCAGTTTTGACCACTCGTTCGCTTTCTCGCACTCACCTACAAAGGTCGGGTAGTACTTACCAATTATAACCTGCCATACTGGGATGCTTTTTGGGTCCTTTGCGACCTCTTCCTTGGCACGTTCGAATTCTTCGATGACACCTGAAGCAGATATTCCTTTGAGCTGAGGGTCTATCGGCCCAATATTCGATTGCTTACCCATCACTATAGATTTACAGGAGCATGCTACCATGGTCCCTGCGGACATTGCTATCTGCGGTATAATCGCACGAACATCATTTCCAAATATTGAACGAATATAATCAACAAGAGATTCTGCGGCTGCCAGATCTCCGCCAGGGGTATGAAGAAGCAAATCAAGTCCTTTTTTCTTATCTAATTTATGAATAACCGTCATGAATCCATTTTTATCCAAATCATTTATTTCGGTACCCATGATTCCAGGATTATTAAGATATCCTGAGTAATATGCAATGACGTTGCGCCCTGTCTTCTCTGAAAGTCTTTTTAGATATTCGCGTCTGACATCATCAATAACGCTTTTTCCAGAAGATTTAGACTTTTCTTGAACCTCTGATAGAATTTCATTCCAAGTCGGCATAAAAATGGAACTTGTGTGTATATAAATAAAACTTGTTAGATATTTGCAGTGACAATTACTAGATTGCTTCGGGAATAGTTCAGTTATATATGTTTAACAGATTGTTCAGCTGATCGTGGGTCTTTTTCCGTCTATCCAAAAAAATCTTTTCCAGAACGGACGTATCCGGAGAACGTTTTTCAACTCACATCCCGTTTTATCATGCTGTATGTTCTGTCCCGTCTGCAAGAAGGAGTTCCCGCTCTGCCAGCTGAGCATCTGCCCCGAATGCGGAAGCGTGCTGGTGGAACAGAAAGAAAATATGGGCCCGGATGGGAACGATTCCTGCCCGGAACCAGTATGAGCCCGTTCCCGCCCCACAGACCCTACTGCGACGACTGCGGCGCCGGACCGGTCAGACTGGTCCGGGTCCGCACGGTCTTCCGCGACACGCGGTGGGTCTGCCAGGCCTGCAGCCGCTCTTATATCTATGATAACAGGAACGCCACGGCCCATGCGGCTAAGATCAAGAAAATTCAGAAGAATCCATGGATGAGGCCGTTCATATGAGAACCGGCCGCTGGCCGGAATCGGCAGACAATGCCGTGACCGCCTATCTGCAGTGGCGCCGGGAGAATTCCACACTGAGTCCGCGCACACTGCGGGATTACAGCAAGACCCT
>JAQWBU010000159.1 GCA_028706195.1 Eubacteriales bacterium | reverse complement strand
ATTTTTCCGACTATTCGTATAATATTGCCTGCTGTAGATTTCAGTTCTTGCATTATGCCTTTCCTCTGGATACAATTCTGACGTGCCTGACTGTCATTATACAGATAACCGAAGTCAAGTCCCCATTTTATAAGTACAAATTCTGCCGTGGAACATGATAAAATAAAGCACATGATGTGTAAACTCAGGGAAAAATGTGAATGTGGCAGAAGAACTGTGTTGCGGGCAAAAATCCCATGCTTCTTACTGCTTTTGTTTTTTGCTTTTACTTTATTAGCTGGCTGCAGCGAGCCTTCATCTTCTAATAGCGAAGCGTCTGCAACTGTTTCTGAAACTCCTAGCGGAGATGATCCGGGAACAGTGCCAGGTGAAGACAGCGAAGTCATTGAACCGAAATTTTATGTCGGGCTGCCGGGGGAACGTGAAGATCGTTTTTCCATAGCTTATGCGCAAGCAGAGAATCTGACGCTGAATCCTTTCCTGGATGTTCAGGAAACAGACGTTTTCATGCCTCATAACTTTGTTTACGATAAACTCTTGCACTACAACAAAAGTGGCGGCCTTTATGAATCCAACATTCTTGAAAGCATCGACTTAAACGGCAGTGAGTTGCATCTACGTTTATATAGCGATATTTCCTTTCACAATGGCTTTAGTCTGTCTGCCAACGATGTCATTCAAACTTTTTTACTATACCAGTCTTCAGGTCACGAGCTGGGGCAGCAGCTTGATGAATCTACTGCTTCTTTCTCAATGGACGACAACTTCACTATTCGAGTTATTCTATCTGATAATGAAAACGCAGCTCTTACACTTTTTGACTGTATGGGAAAGATTCCCATTCTGCCCTATCAGATCTGGGGGGCACGTATCCCTGCCGGAACTGATTTGAAAGCCTTACAGGAAATCAATCCTCTCCCTGCAATCGGAAGCGGACCATATAGACTCCTGCGTGAAGATGATTATGTTCTTATATTGGAAAAGCTGACTCAGCAAACCGAGAACGTTAATCAGGCATTTTATGATAATTATCCCCAGTATCTTGTTTACTACAAATATCAAAGGGGTGATCTGGCTCTGGCAGCTTTAGCACATAACGATTTGGATATTCTACTACGTCCGGAAGATGCTCATCCGTTGGAAGCAAAGGAAGATATTCTTGAATCGTTTGCCGATATTCCATTCTGGGAGCAATCTTCAGCCGAAAACATCTTTACCCTTTCCGTGCAGGAAAAAAGGATGGGCATAGCTCTCAATCCGGCTTCTGAGCATTTGGAGAGAATATCAGCCCGCAGAGCAGTTCAGAGCATTTTGCTCAGACTTGCGAACACACAGCAAGGCTTATACCCCAGAGTTCCCAACATTGTATCCTTACCTGCAGGGAACCAGTTAACTCTGCCTTCCATTCTCCCTCATACCCTAACAAGGGTTGACTACCAGCTCTTGCCGGACACATCGCCACAAATGACCAACATTTATCTGAGCGAATCGGGTTGGGAAAGAGATCCTCTGTCAGGGCTTATTGTCGATGAAAACGATGAAATTGTTGAACTTGACTTCTATTACCCTGTAAGCACAACGGAGCTTTCCAATGTCTGCCGACAAATAGCAGACATTGCAAAAGAAAACGGGCTTGCTATTGTAGCCAGAGAAGTTAGTGCCGATGAATGGCAGAAACGCCTGCAGGAAAGAGATTATGATCTGATTTATATGGAGTCATTAGCGGATGAAAGCCTACCGCAGATGATAAGCCGTATTCAACTCTGGCCCGGCCTGGAAGCCTGGAGCGAGCAGGAAGATAACAGTGATTTTGCTGCAGAAAGCGGGCGCAACTTACTGCGACAATGCAGAAATGACGCACTGGCTTTTAATTCAATTATCGCTCATTTAAAAGATCTGAATGTTTTCTTGATTGAGAATAATTTATTTATTCCTCTGGGCATTGCTTATGAGACCGGAGGAATCGGCAATGTGCAGTATTTCAGTTCAGATCTGAGCGAAGACCTGCAAAATCATTAGAACCTGCGTACGTGATCCCGGGCTGATTGCATATAAGTTAGAATTAAACATAATGAAATTGTCCCGGGCAATTACTGCGACAAAAAAGATGTAGAATTCACAAGTTAAAGAAGGAATAAAGTGCAAATAATTAATTTAAAAGAAGCTGTAAATAACGGTACAAACGCCTCCGGCCTGATCTACGTAAATTCGGATCCTCAGATTAGACCGGGACGCAAAGATTACATACTCGGTGATCTGATGTTCAAAGGTCAGATCGTGCAATTTCGTTCCTGGGAAGATGATGTTCTGGAAATTTTGAGGGAACACGGTAAAGGAATCTACGTTGCGGAAACCCTTGGACAGCAATACAAAAATTATAACTACATAAACATTCGCTCCATCGACTTATATGTGGGCGACACTGTTACTGTGGAAGATTTTCAGGATCGTATTCCCAGAGCTGAGTTGGAAGGCCAATGGGAGGAAGTATTGCATCTATTGAAAGAGCGCGGGCTATCAGACGTCTGTGTGAAACTGATCGACGATGTCTTGAACGACCCTGAACTGGAAGGACGCTTCTTCACAGAAGGAGCCGCCGTCAAACACCACGACAATCAGATTGGCGGTCTTTGGAACCACAGCAGCAAAATGCTGCGTATTCTGGTCGCCTTGCTCGACAATAACAAAGGCTTACTTGCTTCTATCGATCTTATGACTTTTTCCATAGTTGTGCATGATATCGGAAAGGTTTTCGAATATGACGAGCTATCGATGGCTGAACACTGGTATGCCAACCACAGAGTACGTGGAATCGAATTTCTGGTTAAGTACCGCGATCGTATAAGTGAAACTTACAGCGAGGAATTCTATCGTCAGGTACAGGCTGTCATTGCAGGTCACCACGGAGAGTATGGCGACAGGCCCACTTCTGTTGCGGCAGTTATCATTCACTATATTGACAGCCTGGAAAGTCAGGCAACTGAACTTTTGCGGGAACAGGCAGCAGCACCCCAGAGCAAATTTATCAGCCCTGGTTTCGGTTATCTGGAATCAATCACAGCTGATAATTTAAGCAAAT
>JAQWBU010000158.1 GCA_028706195.1 Eubacteriales bacterium | reverse complement strand
AACTAATTATGCATTTCGCTTCAAGCCATGGCAAAAACCTGTTTTCCAGAAGAGGTATTAACCCAACAATTGTTAACCGTATCGGTAAGAAAAGACTTGAACTTTTAAATATCATGGTGGAAGGATTTCAGCAAAAACTTTTTTAATTAGAAAGGCTCAGAAATGGGCCTGTTATTTTGCCTGTCGAGCTGCTATTTACCTTGTCCTGCCGCTTACTTTGTCAAAACTGCTATTTAAAATGCCCAACTTATTTATGCTGATTCTGCTTCCTGACAAGAAACTTGTCTAAGCCACTGACAAGAAGGCTGTCTCACAACACTTTTAAAGTACCAGTATGACCGCATTGACTTCATTGACGAGCCGGTGGACTTGGGCTTTGATTGTCCGCTGGACCTGCATTGCACCTATACACGCGATCAACTCCTTGTCGCGATGGATTATTTGACACCGGCAAACGTCCGTGAGGGTACAAAATGGCTTCCGGAAAGACAGCTCGATGTGCATTTTATTACGTTAAACAAATCCGAAAAGGACTACTCTCCAAGCACCATGTATAACGATTATTCTATAAATGAGACTTTATTTCATTGGCAAAGCCAAAGTACAATTGCAGATTCTTCTGTTACGGGTCAAAGATATATCAAACATGAGCTGCAGGATATCAAAGAGCTTTTGTTCGTCCGTGAGTTCAAAACAGATATTTCTGGCGCATCACCATATACGTTTCTTGGGCTTGCCAATTATGTTCAGCACAATGGCAATCGGCCTATGAATATTACCTGGCGTCTTGAGCGTGCAATTCCGGCGAAGTATTTGAAAAAGACAAATAAATTGGCGGTGGGATGAAAATGAGAGAAACACTTTTATCTTTAAAAAACAAAGATTTTATCTATCAATGCTTAGAATCACTAATTAAAAGTCAACGCAAAAAAGATATAGAGAACCTTACTGATAAAGAATTCTGCAAGCATCGGTTTGACATGAATTACGCCATTCTGCAGGAAGTCTCAATTATCGGTTCTATTCCCAACAAGGACTTTCTCGATAACTGTGGAAACCGCCGATACTATCCGCAGCCAGTCAGTGCTTTCGGTAAAAGATACATCGTTTGCAACGATTGGTATTACAACGCAAAAACAAATACGCGTGATACGAGAACTGATTTTGTGAATTGGGTGATTAAAACGTGATAGAAGTTGTTGCAGCCTTAATATGGGACAACGATAAATTCATGATCTGCCAACGCCCCGAAAATAAGGCATGCCCACTGCTTTGGGAGTTTGTCGGCGGAAAGGTAGAGCCTGGAGAAACAAAGGAGCAGGCGCTTATTCGCGAATGCCAGGAAGAGATGGCAATCATGCTTTTCGTTGGCGACAAGTTCATGGAGGTGACACACGAATACCCCGACATCACTGTTCACCTGACGCTATTGAATGCCACGATTGTTAATGGCATACCACAAAGGTTGGAGCACAATGACATCCGATGGATTACAGTGGATGAGATTCCACAATACGAATTTTGCCCGGCGGATAAGGAGATATTACAAAAACTGCTGAGTTTCTGATTGGGAGGCACTATGACCAGACTCCTTATACAAATAGGTAAGAAAATATTAATGTCGGAAGACGGCAAGGTCCTCATCCCATACAACGGTAATTTGGGAGATGATTTGTTAAACTGGGTATGCGAAAAATTCTCAATTGTTGATGTGAGAATGGACTTTAAAAGCGATTTGAATCTCAACGCTGCGTTTTAGGCTTTTAGCGTGATGTATAGTTATTTGGGAGGCACCATTATGAGGCTCACGAACGAAATACAACGAGCAGTCAAGCATCTAAGTGCTAGTTCTCCGGTTAGCGCCAAAATTGACGATGCCCAAGTTGAAGCCTATGTAATCCAAATCATTGCCAATTTGAAAAGTTGTTTTCATTAAGCAAAACCTCCTTTGTACCCTCATCGTACAAAGGAGGTTTCGTCTTGTCGAATGTGCGTATTTTCAATTTCCAATGGGGGCACGCCCCCATACCCCCTCGCTACGGGCGAATTGAATTCGCCCTACGCTAATCGGACATATATGTATATTATTATTCTGAGCGGATATAATAATACTTGATTTGCTCCAGAAAAAGCAGTATTATTGCTGTAGGTGGTGAAAATATGATTAAAAAATATGCCATGCTGATGGATGAGCTGAAAAACTATGCGAATCCAACAGCAAAGATTCGTCGCCTTGTGGAAAAGGGAGAGCTGTTTTCTGTTGTCAGGGGGCTATACGAAACCGACAGAAATGTTCCGGGATATTATCTCGCCGGCAGCATCTACGGGCCGTCTTACCTTTCGTTTGAGTTTGCTCTTGGATATCATTCTCTCATCCCTGAGGCCGTCTATCAATTTACGTCTGCAACGTTTGAAAAGAAAAGGCAAAAGCAATATGAAACACCTTATGGTATGTTTACCTATAGAGACGTGCCAAGCGAGGCATATCCATATGGAGTCGAGCTTCGCGAGGAAAACGGCTACGGATTTCAAATTGCCTATCCCGAAAAGGCGCTTTGTGACCAGCTGTATATAATCTCACCCGTAAAAAACCGTTCTGGGCTCGAGGAGCTTTTGTTTCGAGATCTGCGCATTGACAGCAACCTGTTTTGTGATCTGGACATGCAGTTGCTTGCGGAGCTGGCAAACTGTTACCATACACAAAATCACCACTTGCTGTGCGCTTATATCAAGAAGGAGGTAAGTCATTGAACGCAGTCATTGAACAAATGCTTAAGCCATACGAGGCGCAAACATTATATGACAAGGAAAACGCTATCAAAGAAGTCGTTCAGGAGATCGTGTTATGCGGACTGAGTCGAGCCGGGTTCTTCCAGCCTGCCGCTTTCTATGGAGGTACGGCGCTTAGGATATTCTATGGACTAGACCGCTTTTCGGAAGATCTGGACTTCTCTCTTAAGGCTCCCGACGCCAACTTTGACCTTGCCGCCTATTTGCCGACACTTGAAAAGGAAGTCCGATCATATGGACTGAACTTCAAAATTGAGGCAAAAGAAAAGCGCGTTGATTCGGGGGTCAAA
>JAQWBU010000157.1 GCA_028706195.1 Eubacteriales bacterium | reverse complement strand
AAAAAAGGAATGACCACATTACATATTTTAGGTGTCAACTTGACGGGGGGCACCTCACAGGCACAGATATTTGCACTGCTCATAAGTGTGATTTCAAAAATAAGGAAGTGGCTAATGTTTAAAAATATTAGATATTTTATCGGATGGATTTTAATTGTTGTTATGTTAACCCTGCCGTTGGCATCATGTGCTTCTGCTGACTCGTCAGATAAGAATTTGCGCGAGCTTACGTTTGCGCTGGACTGGACGCCAAATACCAATCACAGCGGATTATATCTGGCTAAGGAGCGCGGCTATTATGAGGAAGAAGGCTTGGATATCACTTTCCGCGAGTCGGATATGAATTTTATCGAGATGGTTGCTAATGGCACAGCAGCTTTCGGCATTGCATCTCAGGAACAGGTCCTGCAAGCCAGAGCTTCAGGCGCCGAGATTCCTGTTGTGGCTATTGCTGCCTTGCTGCAGCATAATACCTCAGGCTTTGCCTCTCCGGCCGACAGAGGTATTGAATCCCCGCAGGATTTTGAGGGCAAAACCTATAGTGGCTGGGGGACGGAACTGGAGCTGGCTTTTATTAGTACTCTGATGGAAAAGGATAATGCTGACTACAATAAAGTCGAAATCATTAACCAGTCCGCTTCTAATTTCATCGCCAGCATGGAGACCGAGGCTGACTTCGCCTGGATTTACTATGGCTGGGATGGGGTGAACTGCGAATTGCAGGATTATCCGATCAATTTCATTCTTCTGGGGGATATTGATGAACGTCTGGACTTTTATTCGCCGGTCCTGATCACAAGCGATGAACTGATCGAAACTGAACCCGAACTGGTGAGCAAATTCTTGCGCGCCACCCGCCGCGGATACCTGGATGCGATAGCGGATGCCGACGCTGCAGTGGATGCACTTTTGACCGCTGCTCCCGAACTGGATCCCGATTTACTTAGGGCCAGTCAGGAATGGCTGAACAAAGAAAGCGAAAAATCAGGGGAGGCCTGGGGGTCGATTACGCCTGAACGCTGGGCAAGCTTCGCTCAGTGGATGAGTGAAAATGATCTACTTGAAGAGGAGATCGATGTGGATTCAGCATATTCGACTGATTTCCTGCCGGAAGAATAAGGAGGAACAATGAGCGAGCTACTGCTGTCATGTAAAAATATCTATAAGAGTTACGACGATATACCTGTGCTTGAGGATGTCTCGCTCGAACTTCATCGCGGTGAGATAGTGGCGATTTTGGGCAAAAGCGGCAGCGGAAAGTCGACTCTCTTTAATCTGCTGGCCGGTCTGGATACAGCCGACAGCGGACAGATCGAACGCAAAGTCCGTGTGGGATATATGATGCAAAAAGATCTTCTGCTCGACTGGAAAACAGTGCTCGATAATATCGCCCTGCCTCTGATTTTACGTTCAGTGCCCAAAGAAGAAGCCAGAGCCACTGCCCGCAAATATATGCCTGTCTTTGGTCTGGAAGGACTTGCGGATCGCTGGCCCGCCACCTTGTCCGGAGGTCAGCGCCAGCGCTCGGCCTTGATGCGCACCTGGCTTTATTCGCAGGAACTGATGTTGCTGGACGAGCCTTTTTCAGGTCTGGACGCTTTGACCCGTGAAGCCCTCTACGAGTGGTTGCAGGAACACAAGGAAGAGCTGGGGCTTTCGATCCTTTTGATCACGCACAGCATTGAAGAAGCCATATCTCTGGCTGATCGCCTCTATATTTTAAAGGGGGAACTACCCTCGCAAGTGAGCCCTTCGATTGAAGTTCCTCTGGCAGAATCAGGCACTGAAGCGGAATATATACTGGAGCGTGAAAGCTTGCGGCGACAGATCAGAGCCGCTTTGGTCGGTGCATAATTCGGTGCCTGCATAATTCGGTGCCAGGCACCATTCGATTCTGAAAATATAGCGAAAATACGTTATATTAAGTCGGAGGAGTTGAGATTTTGTCTATGAATATTGTCCTGTCTATCTTTAGTGATCAGCCTGCCTGGCTTATTGAAGTATTCATCTTGCTCGTGATCGGACTGCTATTACTGATTTCCAAAAAGCAGATCAGTAAGGGCATCTGGCATATAGTTCTTGCACGCTACCGTAAGAAGAACCGAGAACTCTATGTGAAAATACGCGAGCCGTTGATCCGGCCTCTGGGCATACTGCTGCCGGCAATTATCTTCAATACCGCACTGCGTCAGATAGAGGTCATCCCCGATCCGTATTTTTCTTTTCTGTTAAATGTCGCTGACACAGTCACCGCCATGATCGCTTTTTGGCTCTTAATCAGTGTTGTAACAGCTTTTGGCGCGATCATGCTTAAAGACAGCGAGGAAAAGGAAAGCAAGATTTCTCCCAGCGCTGTCAGTCTATTGGCCTCAACGATTCGGGTAGTGGTTGTGATTGTAGCGATTTTTGTCATACTTTCCTTCTGGGTGGATAATCTCTCCGGCATTATAGCCGGTGTCGGTATTGGTGGTCTTGCCATAGCTCTTGCTGCTCAGGACACGATTTCAAATGCATTTTCCAGTCTGATGATTCTCTTTGACCAGCCCTTTGAAGTCGGAGACTGGATTGAAACTCCTGACGTTTCCGGTTCAGTGCTCTCGATCGGCCTGCGCTCAACCAGAATCCGCCCCATAGATCAGTCTATTGTGACAATTCCTAACAACAAGCTGGCCTCCGGCGTTATTTCAAACGGTACCTTGCGCGAAAAACGTCGTGTTGACCTGACTATGTCTCTGCCCTGGACCTTGTCCTTTGAACGAATGGAAGCTTTCCGTCAGGACGTGATCAGACTTCTCTCAGAACATAAAAACATTGAAGCCGATACTTATGTCGTTTACTTTTCGGAGCTGCCACGCGAAGGCGCGAATTTGTCGCTATATTTCTATGCACCGGCCGACTACGGTGAGATGTTGGAAGTTCGTAATGATGTAAACACGTCAATACTTAATTTGGCAAAAAAGCATGAATTCAGCTTTCAGGGTCAGGTTCTGTATCGTCTGCACGAAGATGCATCAGAAAATCCCAGGTCGTAGGCGACACAAGCTTTTCAGCAGCAGCATAATTTTTATTTTTCAAAAACTCGC
>JAQWBU010000156.1 GCA_028706195.1 Eubacteriales bacterium | reverse complement strand
AAGCTCTTGACCATTTGTTCTGGTGACCGGAGTCATGATGTTGTTCAGGGCTGACGGTGCCAGAATCAATCCGATCAAAATAATGACCGGGCCGGTAACTACGGGTGGGAAGAAACGCATAACACGCCTGGGGCCCGCCACTTTGAAAAGGGCAGCTACAACAACATACACCAGACCGGCAACAAAGACGCCGCCGACAGCGTACGGGAGCTTCTCAGGATCTCTATCCGGCGCTATTGTTGCATAACCGGCAATAAAGGCGAATGATGATCCCAGGAAGGCCGGAACCTTACCCTTTGTCAATAAATGGAACAATAACGTACCTGCGCCTGCAAAGAACAGGGCGGTTGAAATGTTGAGACCTGTGATTATGGGTACCAGTACGGTAGCGCCGAACATAGCAAACAAATGCTGCAAGCCCAACACAAGCGATCTACCGGTACCAAGCTCTTTGACATCATAAATTGGCTCAAGTCCCAGTTTTGACTTTTCTTTTGTCATTCTTCATCTCCTCTCATAAAATAAGCATTTCCAATTCTGTCAAACTCTTCATAAGTATTTTGCAAAGACAGTAGAAAAACTTATTATTTTACATATACTACATCATTAGCACTGTATTTACACTAGCAACAATTCACAAAAATCTAGATATTTATACTTATTTCTCTTCAATACACGAATCTCTTTAGGTGAATTGTACAACTATCTTACAATAATTTCCGGTTTTAAACCAGCTTCATTAAGTTCACTTTGCTATATAGGTTTTGGAACATTTCAACAATATTGTGAATATTAATTCTTTATGGGTTCAGTTTAAGTGCTTCTTTACATCATCTCCGGATCGAAGCCCGATCCGGAGATGACAAGATCCGATTTTAAATCGGCAAATTTATTATTAGTCGATCTCTTCGAATGCTACACAACGGCAGAAAGCGGACTCGCCGTATTGGAATTTCCAGGGGAAGGTTCCCAGGATCATGCGTCTGCCCAGCACTTCGTCGATCTGACCGCCGATGCACTCTACGTGAATCATTTCATCAGGTTTCGGGAAGAGTTGAATGTGCATTGCCTGATATACATCGGGCCAGGGGTACATTTCATTCAATCCTTTGCCGTAACGCTCTTTCATCACCTTGTCGCAGGCTGCTGCTTCACCTGGCTCCCAGTCACGAATCTTTGTGTTCATCGGGTGGTCAGCGGAGCCGCAGTCAACTGCGAGGTACTTGATTTTCATTTTTTTCACCCAGGGAATGAAGTCCAGAGACGGGCCGGGGTGACGGAGCATGTAACGACGCTCATCAGCTTCCGGCTGATCAAAGCCATATTTGTGGTATCCGGTATTGATGAAAAGGATGTCGCCTTCACGCACGTCGGCGCGCTCCATAACATCTTCAGGTGTGTAGATTGACCAGTCTTCTGCAATATCTGAAAGATCAACGACCACGCCCGGGCCAACTAATTTGTCTAATTCCAGTGATGCGATGTCACGCCCGGCTGTATCGAAGTGCAGCGGACCGTCCAGGTGGGTTCCCACGTGGTTTGATGTTGTGATCAGCTGTCCGTTGGCGCCGTTCGGGGCCAGACGTTTGAAGAATTTGACCTGCAGTGGCTCATAGGTTGGCCACGGCGGGGTCAAATGGCTCGTGGGGATTGAAAGGTCATAAATTTTAATTTTGTCCCAATTTTTAATCATTGTTTTCCTCCGTTTTTCTTTCTCTTTTTACTATGTTTTATCTGATGCTTTATTCAAGCATTCCTTCTTCTTCCATGAGTGCGACGTAAGCTTCTAAAGCGTCTTCGAAACACTTCATTGGCGGATTAACTACTCCGGCGCCAACCTGGCCTACTCCGGCATCCTTATGAGCAATACCTGAGTTTATAACCGGGAGAATCTGGGTGTCGACAACTTTGCGGATATCGATTCCGGTCGGAGAACCACGGAAATTCATCGGAGGCAATTTATAGCTTCCGCTTTCTTCCGTTGTTACCTCGTACATTTGTGTTGTGTAATTTATTGCGTCCTGAGGTGTGCCACCGACAAACTGAACTATAGCCGGTGCTGTAGCCATTGAAAAGCCGCCAAGACCCAATGTCTCTGTAATGCTGGAGTCACCAATATCAGGGTTGGCATCTTCCATACTGTAGCCCGGGAAATAGAGACCATTAATAATCTCCGCTGGAGCTGTAAACCAGCGATCGCCCAAAGCTGCAACGCGGATACCGAACTCAGTGCCGTTCCTGCACATAGTATAGACAATAGTCGAATTTTTCACTTTGCCAACAGGTTCCAAAGACGCTTTGGCTGCAGGCATGGAAAGGTTCAAGGTAAAGTGATCGTTTGAGTTGAGGAAGTCGATAACTTTGATCTGGTTTTCCT
The DNA here is from genome assembly GCA_028706195.1 of Eubacteriales bacterium. GTDB lineage: Bacteria > Bacillota > Clostridia > Saccharofermentanales > DTU023 > DTU032. The sequence goes on along the minus strand of JAQWBU010000156.1, from coordinate 742 downwards.
TCGACGAATCGGTCTGTAAGATGCTGGATACTATCTCGCGAATAAACAGAGAGGTAGTCGCCTTGTTGCGGTTGTGGCATTCGTCACCCATCTGAACGGACTGAGCCATCAGGTTCTTGATATCCATCGGGCCATAGATTTCGAGCGCTTCCTTCATAATCGGATAGAGTGTTTTTTCCATCCATTTCAGGTGATCGATTACTGACTGTTCGTAAGCGCCAAAGCGCAATACTTTGCCCAGGCCTTCATTCATAGTGCAGTATGCAAAATTGCCCTCGGATTTGTTTTCAATTATAAATACGGGCATTGAGGCTGTGACTACACCTGCCATCGGACCTACGGCATCGTGATGGTGACAGGGGGAGTATTCGATTTCACCGGAGGCTGCCAGTTCTGCTGCCTCTTCAGGATTCGAGGCCAAACCTTCGTAAATCAGACCGCCGACAACCGCGCCGCGCAGAGGACCTGACATTTTATCCCATGTAATGGGTGGACCTGCATGTAACACGAGTTTATCGTGCATGCCGGGCACGGTGTCTCGGGCGATACCCATACCAACCAGTGTTGGCTGTGCGTTCTGGATAATCTCCAGCGCTTTCTTATTGGCATCTTCAATAAATTGCATTATTTACCTTCTTTCTTCTTATATTCCCTGGATCAGGGACGGACTTTATTTAGATCCTTTTAACCTGCTCAGCAGCGATGACATTTTTTTGTCGCCACCGGCAGAAGGTTTCCATTG
>JAQWBU010000155.1 GCA_028706195.1 Eubacteriales bacterium | reverse complement strand
GATGAAATGAATCTGACTGTTTTGTTGATTGAGCATGATATGGGTCTGGTCATGAAACTCTGTGACCGCATCACTGCCATCTCTTTCGGCAAACATATAGGTACAGGTACACCTGCAGAAGTTCGCGAAAACGAAGCGATCAAGGAAGCTTATCTCGGCGTGGAGGATGACGATGAATAAAACACTTGCATTAGAAGTAAACGAACTCGTCGTCAACTACGGTCCAATACAGGCAGTAAAAGGCATCAGCCTGAAAGTCCCCGAAGGCAGCATTGTTGCTCTTCTCGGTGCAAACGGAGCCGGCAAGTCCACGACCATGAAGACAATATCAGGATTAGTCAAGCCTGCATCAGGCAGTATTAAGTTTTTCGGCGAAGACATCACATCAGTTGAACCCGAAAAAATAACAGAAATGGGTATCATGCAGTCACCGGAAGGAAGACAGGTTTTCTACGATTTGAATGTCTATGAAAACCTGATGACCGGTGCCTATACAATCAAGAAGAAAGATGAAATCCAAAAAAATCTGGAAAGCGTTTACCGGGATTTCCCCGTGTTGGAAGAACGTAAAGACCAGATCGCCGGAACCTTATCCGGCGGAGAACAACAAATGTTGGCCATCGCCAGGGCGCTGATGGGTTCACCGAGAATATTGACATTAGACGAACCTTCTTTGGGCTTAGCACCACTCATAGTGAAAGACATTATGAAGCTGATTGTGCGCATAAGAGATAGCGGAGTCACTGTCCTTCTGGTGGAACAGAACGCCAAACAGACGTTAAAGATAGCTGATTACGCCTATGTCCTTGAATTGGGCCGTGTCAGCCAGGAAGGAAATGCGCAAGACCTCCTGGACCAGAGTTCCCTGGTGGTTGAATCGTATTTAGGAAAAGTATAAGCAAAAACCAAAACCTTAATAAACTAAGGATAAAAAAAAGGAGAAAACAATGAAAAAATTTCTGAGTATCATCTTAGTCTTAGCAATGGTTCTTTCATTCGTCGCATGTACAGACGAAGGCACAGATCCTACGCCCACAGAGCCGGCAGGCAGTGAGCCGGTAGCAACCGAAGCTCCGACCGAAGAGCCGGAAGAGACTGAAGCTCCGACCGAAGCCCCCACGGAACCGCAAGCGGAAACCGTTCAGGGTGTAACTGATACAGAAGTATTAGTTGGCAACGTCGCAGGAACATCAGGCGCTCTCGCAGCAGTCGGTGTCCCCTTTAACGCAGGCATCCAGGCCTACTTTGACATGGTCAATGCAGAAGGCGGAGTTGCGGGCAGACAGATCCGTTTCATCCATCAGGATGATGAATCCGACCCGGCAAAAGCTAAAGCAGCAGTCCAGACGCTGGTAGAAGACGAAAAAATCTTCGCCATGGTCGGACACTTCGGCACACCTTCAATTATGGCTACACTGGACGACCTCAAGGGCTACGGCATTCCTGTCGTTTACTTCGCCTCAGGCGTCAATACCCTCTTCAATGAAGAAGCTGAAGGTGCTGACAGAAACATCTTCCCTGTACAGCCAATCCTGATTACAGAAGGCCAGATCATGATCGCACGAGCGGTCGCAGATTTCGGCGCTGAAACCGTAGGTGTCATATACACCAACGACGACGCCGGTAAAGACATGGTTAACGGCGCAGAGGCAATGGGCGAAAGACTTGGCATCAATGTTGTTACCGAACAGGTAACTGCAGGAGCTACAGACGTTTCAGCAGCAGTAACAGCTGTCCTGAACGCTAATCCCGATGTCGTAATCGCAGCAACCATCCAGCCCACACTGCCGGCCATAGTAAAAGGTTTAGTCGCGCAGGGCAACGAAGCACCGGTCATCACCTCATATAACAACGTTGACGGCCAGATCGCTTCTCAGATTTTCCCGGATATCGCAGGCCAATTTGACGTATACGGCAATGGCTGGCTGGACATCACTCAGGAATCCGCAGCTGAGGATTTCGCGAACTTCGCCACCTATATCGGTGAAGACTTCGCCACAAGTGCTTTCGCAATGGCAGGCTGGATCGCAGGTCAAACCTTTACAGCCGGCCTCGAAGCTGTCGGCGAAGATGAGCTGACCTGGGAAAGCTACATTGATGCCCTCGACCAGGAGCAGGTAAGAATCCCCTGGGGTGGTTACGTTGACTTCAGAGACGGCAGAAGAGTTGGTGTTGACTCCATGAACATGTCCCGTCTGGCTGATGAAACCGCCTGGGAAGCTTACAAACCTCTGCAGAGCATCGACGAGATTCTCGCGAGCGCAGACTAAGCTTAGCGGAAGCAAATAAGATCTCAAGAAAAAGCAATAGTAATTGCATTTGAGGATTAAACGAGGATGCATGATCATGCATCCTCGTTTAGATTAGAGAAAAACACTTTAATAGATATATTGTTAATTATGTATATTTATTAGGAAGGAGGAGTCACATTTATTTGTGACGACAATTGATGACAAATTACAACGAATATAAACATAAAATCATTACTCCCCAGGAGGCGGTACGAATGGTTAAGACAGGTGACGAAATTGTCACCGGTCTGGGCGCCTCTGAAGGAAGGGCCTTTTTGGAGGAGCTGCACACAGTGGCGGATAAAGTTGAGAACGTAAAGGCTTCAAACTGTTTGCCCATGACTGACTTTGAATTTTTCCAGCCCGAATATAAAGACAAATTTTCTGTCGACGGCTGGTTCTATACGCCGGTAATCAGAAAAATGCACAAGAACGGCAACGCTTCTTTTATCCCCAATAACCTGCACCGTGCAGCCTTGGACCGTCTCCTGCATGTAAAGCCGAATATTTTCGTCAACGTCTGCAGCCCGGTTGATGAACATGGTTATGTGTCACTTTCAACGGGAAACACTTACGAAAGGGCCATGCTGGATGCCGCAGATATCAGCATCCTTGAAATCAATCCTAATTTCCCCCGCACTTTTGGTGACGTCCAGGTCCACGTCAGCGAAGTCGACTATTTCATCGAAACTGACTATCCGGTTCCGACGATTCCCGATGTACCATCAACAGAAATTGAAGTGGCGATCGGACAAATCATCGCTGATCTGATTAATGACGGCGATACGATTCAATTGGGTATCGGCGGCATACCGAACGCTGTTGCCAGCTTCCTT
>JAQWBU010000154.1 GCA_028706195.1 Eubacteriales bacterium | reverse complement strand
CGAGATATATGATCTGACGCGACAAAAAAAATAGGCCTGTTGAAACTAAAAGCCAGCATGACTGGATCCATGGCACCGGTATGGTTGGATAGGATAATGTAATTCTCATCTTTTGGCACGTCGTAGCGCAGAGCTTTGTAGTTGAATAAGAGCCACATTATCGGGCGGATGAATATCTTAAGAAATGAAAAAGTAAAACGATAACGAAAGTTACTGCGATAGCTAGCAGGAGAATCAAAGTTATTGTTTTTTTTCTTCTTCGTTAAATCTGACATTATTGGCTTTCGTTGTAGTAATTATCCAGATAAATAAATGGTATGCAAATTACGTTAAATATAACACAGTACTTAAATCGATCCTAGAAAATAAAACGATTACACTACTAGACTAAAGCTAAGGAAATTTCGTATCATGTACTACACGCTACTTTTATTTACTGTGCTAAGCTCTATAGCAATTCAATTAAAAGATGTGTAATATAAAAGCTGTAAATAAATATTTGTCAGGAGTTGCTTTTGACTGTATATATAAATAATTTCCTGAAGAAAACACTTCGGGTAATCTCATTATTAATTTTGCTCGTATTACTTGCGACTGCGTTACTGGCGTGTGTTCCTCATGAGCAGAATTTCACCCCTTCGGATCCTAATTCCGGTGAAGTGAGCGGCACGTCGGTAACGACTACGACCACGACTACTCAGCATATTGGTGAGCCGGATCCCACAAGCCGGAAGCCTGTTATAGGTAAACCTGTTCCTCCTAACCGAGATACCGATACCAGACATACTACTGTGACAACAACAACAACCATGCCTGAACTTAGTAGTGAAACTACAACAACTACTACTATAGCTCGTAATATTGCTGCCAAACCTGTAGGCAAAGTCGGCAAGGCACATTCTATCCGTGTATTTGAAGATGTACAGATCACAGTGATATACGGCCTGGACGAGGCAGGTCAGGAAATACCGATTGAAGCATTTTATTGTTCGACCGGCGCTTACGGTAGAACACCGAAAGCTCCTGAGGGCAAGCCTCTCAGGATGACAGCGTACAGACCTACTTACATGAGATTTTCTTTGTTGGGTAACAGCTATGTCCGCTATCCCACACACATATACGGTGACTACTTCTTCCACTCAATCCCGTACGAATATAATCCCGACAGAGGACCTGCTTATAACGAGTGTTGGGTCAACGGTATGAAAGCCCTGGGCAATTATGCATCTACCGGTGGCTGTATTCGTCTCAGTGTACGTGATGCAGCTAAACTTCAAAGTTACGCTTATCGCAATATGCCGGTCTATGTTTTGCAGAACAGTTCCGGTTATTCATGGCCGACCCCACTGGGAATTCCCGGTGTGCAATGGGGTAGTCCATATACAATCTCAGACAAATTGGGCTGGGATCCGACAGATTGGCATCAGGATAACCCATACAAAGCACTAACGCCGCCAACAACAACAGAAGAAACCACAGTGGAGACGACGCCTGAGGAGACAACGGTGACAACTACAACCACACCGGTGCCGACAACTTCGGAGACGACTGTGAAACCAACGAGAACTGAGAAGCCTACGACTACTTCCACGTCGTCAACAACTTCAAAACCGGCAGCGACGACAACTACAACGTCGCAGCCCACGCCAACTACCGAAGAAGCAGCTGAGGATAAATCTGATAATCCAACTACACCTGATACAGGAAACGAATAGAACCTGCTACTTAAATCTTTATTTGTAAGTTAAAATAGTTAAATGAACGATCAGAAGAACAAGGAAAAATCACGCGAGTCGCGCCCCTGGGCCAGACCGCGTGATTTGATTATTGTGGGAATACTTGCAGTTTTTGCTCTGGCACTGCTGCTGCTTCCGTCCCTGCAAAATTCTTCAGACGAGGTTGAAGCGCTTATTTATCACAACGGCGAAATAATAGATCGTTTCATTCTCGAGGAGGGGACAGTGCGTGTCCTTAATTATGAGCAGCTACCGGCGGTGGAGATTAAGCAATGGGAAGATCAGTCCATATCCTTTATCCGTTCCGATTGCCCGGATCAAGTCTGCGTTAACACCGGAAAGATCAGAGTCGGCGGTCAGTTCGCAGCTTGTTTACCGAATAATTTTGTAATAGTGCTCGAAAGCAGACTTGAAAGCGAAGGAGTGGACGCAGTTGCCTGATTCCGGCTCAAAAGTTAATAAAAGAATGAAGACCAGGCAGTTAGTTATCACAGCTTTATTTTTGGCTATGGCTCTGGCTCTGAGTCTGTTTGAATCTTTACTTCCGCCACTTCCAACCCCGATACCGATGCGTTACGGGCTGGCCAATGTGGCAGTTATGGCGGCTTTGCTTTATCTTTCTTATGGCAGTGCGGCCTTTGTCACAGCAGGTAAGAGTTTGTTCGTCTTGTCAACGCGAGGTCTACTGGCAGGTCTTACTTCTTTAAGTGGCAGTATTCTGTCTCTTCTGGCGATGATTTTCCTCTTGAAAATAAGTAAAAATAAAGTTCCCCTGCTGATCATGTCAATAACGGGAGCTTTGTTTCATAATCTGGGTCAATTGCTTATTTTTCTTTTGATTAGCAATGTTCCAGTTTCGTGGAGCTTTGTCATTGGCTTGCTGCTCGTGCTCGGACTGGCTACCGGGACCATCTCATCCCTGATCCTGAAAGCAGTGCAGCGTCCGATGGAAGCCTGGCTCAAACACTCTTCATACATCGCTCTCGCCTGTATCTTAATTTCGCTTTCCATGCTTATGTCCTGCGCTCCGGCTGACTCAGAACCTAAGAAAAATGAAGCTTTGTTTACCGAATACTTTGACACTGTCAGCAGATTGATTGTTTATACGGATGACGAGGAACAGTTTGATGTCTGGGAAGATTTGATGGAAAAACGTTTGTCCGAACTTGATCAGAAATTTAATATTTACGATGATTCTGAAGGAAATATAAATAATCTGAAAGATCTCAATGATAAGGCGGGAATAGCCGCTGTCAGTTTAGATAAAGAGACGCTGGACCTTCTGGACTTGGGCATTGAAGCTGAGCAAAAGACTGAAGGAAAGATTAACATTATGCTGGGCGCGGTTACAAAACTGTGGAACGAAGCGCGTCAATACTCATTGGCTAATCCTGACGATACATGGATTCCGGAAGCGGAAGCTCTGAAAGCTGCTG
>JAQWBU010000037.1 GCA_028706195.1 Eubacteriales bacterium | reverse complement strand
ATGCAAAAAAAGATGAGCTGGCTGAAGAATTGCGGTCTCTGATAATAAAAGTTACCTCGAAAAACGGCGGTCATCTTGCTTCAAATTTAGGAGTTATCGAGCTGGTAATAGCTTTGCTTTCAGTTATGAATGCTGAAGAAGACAAGGTAATTTTTGATGTAGGTCATCAGTCCTATGCCTGGAAAATCCTAACAGACCGTTATGAAGAATTTGACACACTTCGCCAGAAGGGCGGCATTTCCGGTTTCCCTAAGATTGAAGAGAGCCCTTATGACGCTTTCGGCACCGGTCACAGCAGCACTTCGATTTCCGCAGCAATCGGCTACTCCCGCGCCCTGAGAACGCAAGGGAAAGAGGGCAAGGTTGTTGCTCTCATTGGTGATGGCGCGCTTTCAGGAGGAATGGCGTACGAAGCGCTGAATGATGCTGTTCAAAGCAACGAGCCAATCCTCGTCATATTAAATGATAATCAGATGTCTATTGATGAGTGTGTCGGAGGAATGGCGCTACATCTGGAGAAATTACGTGTCAGACCTTCCTACCTCAGCTTCAAATCACGCTGGGAAAAGCGTTTGAATAAGATAAAGATTATCGGGCCGCCTTTGCTCAATTTTCTGTCCCGCTTAAAGTACAGGACTCGCTCCTGGCATAGGGAAAAAAGTGTCCTGTTTGAGCAAATCGGCTTTCGCTATTATGGTCCTATTGACGGACATGATATTGAAGGCCTGGAACGTCACATCAACGCCGCCCAATCAGTGCGCGGACCTTCAATTCTTCATGTAATAACTACAAAAGGATTGGGCTATTCCATGGCGGAAACAGAACCGACCCGTTACCACGGAGTGTCACCTTTCCCTGTTCAGTACGGGCTCTCAGACAAAGATCCCGGGCAGCAGAAAACTTTCTCCGATGTCTTTGGCGATACTGTGCTGACTATGGGTAAACGCGATGACAAAATTATCGCAATCACTGCCGCCATGTCACAGGGAACTGGCCTATGCGCCTTTAAGAAACGCTTTCCAGATCGTTTCTATGATGTTGGCATCGCTGAGCAGCATGCCCTGACTATGGCTGCCGGTCTGGCCGCAGGTGGAGCCAAACCTATTGTCGCCCTGTACAGTACCTTTTTGCAAAGGGCTATGGATCAATTGATTCACGACATTTGTCTGCAAAATCTGCCTGTGATAATAGCAGTGGACAGAGCCGGCCTGGTAGGGTCTGATGGTCCCACCCATCAGGGTCTTTACGATTTGAGCATGACGCTGAATCTGCCTAATCTTGCTATCATGGCGCCCGCTACCGCAGTAGATCTCGAGCGCTGTCTTTTGCATGCACACGAGTATGGCGGACCGGTGATGATTCGCTACCCACGGGATCTGGCTTCAACTGTGGATTTGATTTCTCTGGATGAAAACATGTCTGAACCAAAGTCATGGGAAGATTTGAAACTGGCGCGACACGTTCGTTCAGGTTCAGATCTGACAGTTTTGGCGGTTGGACCGATGATTTTACAAGTGCTGCTGGCGATCGACAATTATGTCGGCTCTGATTATTCAATTGATTTATATTCAGCTTTAACCATAAAGCCATTTGACAGTGATGTTGTGTTAAAATCTACAAATAAGACGGGCAAATTACTTATTGTTGAGGATGGATGTCTAGATAATGGCTTTGGCCGTTCCATAATAGCCGACTTAAGCGAACAACAGCCGGGAATAATTATTAATGCTATCGGGGTAAAAGATGTGCTGCGCGAGCAGGCTACACGTGCGGAGCTGTTTCAGGCTGAAGGTCTGGATCCCGAAGGTTTGGCTCAAAGTATAATAAAGATGATTAATAAATAAACCCGGCATAGAGACGGAAATTGTAGTCGGAAATTAATTAGAAGAGACATGAGGAGGAAGGAATTGCGTATTGCGCTTTATCCGAATTCATCGCGCGATGTTAATTTATCTATAACACGCCAGCTTATAACTTTGATTGCCTCACAAGGCGGCACAGCTGTTTTAGAGGACGATGTTGCGCCGGAAATCCCCGGGATGTACGGTCTGCAACGAGCCTCCTATGAAACCTGTGATCTTATTGTATGCCTTGGTGGTGATGGTACCTTTATATCCGCAGTTCATCGTGAGAGTGTCAATAACTTACCTATAACTGGTGTTAATCTGGGGCAAGTCGGTTTTTTGCCTGAAATTGAAGTGGAAATGCTGGAAGAGGCAGTCACGCGTCTGATTGACAAGCAATACAGTATCGAAAACCGCGTAATGCTTGAAGTCAGTTGCTACGATGCTGAAGGTAAACGATTTGCTCATGACTATGCTATAAATGATGTAGTACTTTCGCGCGGTGCCTGCCCGCGGATAGTGACCATAGATTTGGAAATTGCGAATGTGCCGGTAGAGAGTATCCCCGGGGATGGCATTATCGTTTCAACTCCAACAGGATCAACGGCTTATTCAATGTCTGCCGGGGGACCTATTGTCCACCCGACAATGAATCTTTTGTTAATAACGCCCATATGTCCTCATACGTTGCACAATCGTACTTATATCGCTGATGCTGACACCACAGTTTCATTGAGGCTTCAGCAGTATCCAACCTGTGCGACTTTATCTGTAGATGGGCGTTCACATTATGACATCTATCATAATGACAGAGTTGAAGTGGCCTGTTCCGGACATGCCTTTCAATTCGTACGTATCTGGGAAGATAAATTTTTTCAAACGCTGCCTGAAAAAATTCAAAAAAGGGGGTTAGTAAATGAAACCATCTAAAACACAGCGTCAGTCAAGGATTCTGAAAATCGTCCGTGAACAGAACATTGAAACTCAATCGGAACTGGTAGAAGCTTTATCCGCAAGTGGAATGACTTTTACACAGGCTACTGTATCTCGCGACATAAAAGAATTAGGTATTGTCAAGGTTTCTACCGGAGATGGGAAATCAAAGTATGTTGCCATGAAACACAGCGGGGAAGTAGCAGCCGGGCGCTTAATGAATGTATTTAGTGAAGCAGTTATTTCGGTAAATACAGCAGGTGCCTTTGTTATCTTGAAGACATTGCCCGGAACAGCTCAGGCTGCGGCCAGCGCGCTGGATTCAATGCATATAGACGATATTCTCGGCACTTTGGCTGGTGATGACACCATATTTATTGCAACTGATAGTGCAGAAATCGCCAACTTGCTGCGTCTGAGACTTATCGAATTATCAACCGGCGACCCTCAGCCTGACCAGATGTACAGCTGACATTGATGCTGTTGTTACGAGTTGAAATTCATGATTTTGCATTAGTTGAAGAGGTCGTGATAGAACCTGCTGACGGTTTTACTGTGCTTACAGGTGAAACCGGAGCAGGAAAATCTATTCTCATTGACGCCTTTGAGTTTTTGTCAGGCACCCGTAGTGACCGCAATATGGTACGAACAGGCTGTGACGAAGCCAGGGTTGAAGCTCTATTTCAATCTGAAGACAACGAAGAGCTCCTTGTTTTACGTAGTTTGAATGCTTCCGGCCGCAGTTATGCCAAAATCAACGGCGAACTTGTGACTATTCGCGGTTTGCGGGAGAAGATGAAGGATGTTCTGGCCATCCACGGGCAAAATGATCAACAAGCTATCTTTGATGACTCGCTTCATCGGGAGCTGGTCGATGCTTATGCGGGAACTGAAGCTGAGCGCCTATTGGCTGAATATCGGGAACAGTTGCAGAATTTAATCCGGATTGACGATGACATCATCCGTTTAGGGCAGTCGCCCGAACAGCGCGCTGCCAGACAGGACTTTCTTTCATATCAGATAGAAGAAATAGAAGCGGCTGATCTGCAGCCTTCTGAGGAAGAAGAACTGCTGAAACGGGCCAAAACACTGCAAGCTGTACAGTCGCTGGCGGAACAGCTCAACTTAAGCCTGACAGCCCTCTCTGAGGAAAGCGATCTCAGCGCAGTTAATCTAATCAAGCAGGCCAGACGCTCCTTACAGGAAGCAGCCCGTTACAGTAGCAAATGCAGGCAATTGGCAGAGGATTTGGAGAAGATCGAAAGTGATATCAATGAGCTTGTTTATGAACTTAACCGCACCAGCGATAAAGTCTCTTATGATCCGGAGCAGGTTGCAGAGGTAGATCGCAGGCTGTCCCTGATTCATAGATTAAAAGACAAGTATGGCAAATCCGTAACGGAAATATTAGATTATCTGGAAAAGGCACGTGAAGAATTTTCATTTCTTAAGAATTCCGAGCGTATCTATGATGAGAAAATTGCCGAAAGAGAAGTCATTTTAAACAATTTAGCTCTTTGCAGTTCCGAATTGATTGAAGTGCGACAGGAAGCAGCCCGCTCTCTGGCCGCAAAAATTATTGAAGAACTGCGTTCGCTGAATATGAAAGATGTTTTTTTCGATGTGAGTATAAAGACGATTCCGATCCGCGGGAACCCGCCTCGCGATCCGCATCATGTCTCCTTCCTGTTCTCAGCCAATCCCGGCGAGCCTCTGAAACCTTTGATTAATATAGCTTCCGGTGGTGAAGCATCACGCATACTTTTAGCTATTAAAAAGGTTCTGGCAGACGTTGACAATGTTTCCGTGCTCATTTTTGACGAAATAGACCGTGGTGTAGCGGGAGAGACCAGTCAGCGTATAGCTGAGAAACTTCAGAGCATCGGGCAGTTTCGACAGGTTCTATGTGTTACACACAGCGCTCCCATCGCCGCTGCAGCTAATAAGCACCTTCTGATCACTAAGGCTGTCGACAAAAAGCGTTCACGAACAAATGTTATGGAACTTAAAAAAGATGACCGCGTCACCGAAATCGCCCGCCTGCTCAGTGGTAACACTAACGAAAGTGAATCACGCAGCCTGGCTTTGTCGCTGCTGGAAACGCATGGGAACCTTAACTGATTACGTTGTTTAATGAGCATTTTTATTATTCTTAGGGGGGAAATTTAATCTAATGGAGAGAAGCGGAAATTCAATTTTGATTATTAATGGTCATGATTTGACTTCAGAGGACGTATACAGAGTTGCCGCCGGCAAGCAGAAGGTTCGCTTTTCGGAAGAGTCCGTTGCGAAGATGCAGGAATCTTTTAAACTAGTGCAGAAAATTGCCAAAAGCGGTAAGCCTACCTATGGTATTTCGACCGGATTTGGCGAAATGTCCAAGGTGTATATATCAGAAGATAATAATGCTGAGTTACAGCGCAACCTGATTGTAAGTCATGCCTGCGCTGTCGGTCCTGTATTTTCTGAAACAGCGACCAGGGCTATCATGCTTTTGCGTCTGAATACGCTCGCGTCTGGTTTTTCCGGAATTAATCCTCAGGTTACCCTTTTACTGATGGACTGTCTGAACGCTAATGTTTTACCCGTAATTCCACAACAGGGTTCTTTGGGTGCTTCGGGAGATTTGGCAAATCTGGCTCACATGGCCCTGCTTTTAATTGGAGAGGGAAGGGCAATAAGTGACGGCGAAGAAATGAGTGCAGCCCAGGCTCTGCAAAAAAATAATTTAAGGGCTGTGCAATTAAGCGGAAAAGACGGCCTGGCCCTTATTAACGGCACGACCATAATGGCTGCGGTTGGCACTCTCGCTTTACTTAGCGCACAAAAATGCCTGCGGACAGCAAATGCTTCAGCAGCTCTCACTTTTGAAGCACTGCGAGGTTTTACCTCAGCCTATGATCAACGCATTCACGCTTTAAGGCAGCAGCAGGGCCAGATAAAAGTGGCCCGCCACATGCTGCAGCTGCTGCAGGGAAGCGAATACGCCGATACCCGCCTGGAAGATGTCCAGGACCCCTATACTCTGCGCTGCATCCCGCAGGTGCATGGGGCTAGTTTGGATGCGATCCATTACGTGGACAGTATAATAAGTCCTGAACTCAATGCCGTTACAGACAACCCTCTGGTTTTCGTGGATACAGGAGAAGTCATTTCCGGCGGTAATTTTCATGGACAGCCCCTGGCTTTGGCGCTTGATTTCCTGGCCATAGCAACAGCAGAGCTGGCTAATATATCGGAAAGACGCATAGAGCGGCTGGTCAATCCGCAGCTATCCGGAGGTCTGCCTGCCTTCCTGGTTGAAAGCGAGGGCTTAAATTCCGGTTTAATGATCCCGCAATACACGGCGGCATCTCTGGTGTCAGAGAATAAAATCCTCACGCACCCCGCATCTGTAGACTCCATCCCATCGTCTGCCAATAAAGAGGATCACGTAAGTATGGGCGCAATTTCCGCCCGCAAAGCTTTCCAGGTTACAGAGAATGTACTGCATGTACTTGCGATTGAACTGATGTCTGCCGCTCAGGCTTTGGACCTGCAGGAAAAGCGCAAACTGGGTCAGGGAACACAAATCATTTATGATTTCGTTCGGGAGTATATTAGCTTCCTTGACAGAGATCGCGTACTGTCAGATGATATAATCAAATTAAAAGAGCTCTTGTCTCAAGGTTTATTAAGCCAGACATTAGGACAATTTCAGGAGGAATGAATGACAAAATTAAAAGACCTTTCAGTTGAAAGTTTTATCGCTGAAACAGCAAGTGATTCACCAGCCCCCGGCGGAGGCAGTGTGGCAGCTTTAGTAGCTGCATTGGGAGCTGCTTTGGGAGAGATGGTTTACAATCTCACAAAAAATAAGAAATCCTTTGCTGAACTAAGCGAAGAGAATAAGACAGCTGTCAAAGCGGATTACACAGCATTAAGCAAACTGCATGAAGAACTGATTTCTTTGATCGACGAAGACACGGTCGCTTTCAACACCTTCATGGATGCTTTGCGTCTACCCAAAGAAACTAATGAAGAGATAGCGGCGCGCAAAGAAGCCATGGCTCATGCGGCCATAGTTTCAATGCAAGTTCCGCTTGATACTGCAGGAAAGAGCCTGGAAATTCTTAAACACATGGGATCTTTGGCCCGTTATGGCAGCAAGAATTGTATCTCTGACGCCGGAGTAGGAGCCTATTTAGCCCGCGCGGCAGTAGAATCAGCTGTAATGAATGTACGGATTAATCTTTCCAGTGTAAAGGATGAAGACGTGGCCGGCCAGGCTGAAAACAGCTGTCAAAATTATCTGAAAGAAGCCGAGCAGCTCTGTAACGAAATCATCAAAGAAGTGTATCAAAAAATATAAAAGATTTAACTTATCCATCTTGAAAGGCTGGTCTGGAGATCAGCCTTTTTTCTTTTTAATTAAACGTTTGACATCTACTTAAAGCCCAATTACAATTACATGCAGTAACTAACGATGAGATTATAAGAAAGTATATAATTTGCTATATTTTAATATCATTGTATTGTAGTTTGACAATTAAATATGGAGGTGATTACCATTAACTGGCTAGAATTATTAGTCGGTCTTTTTGTAGGTGCTTTCCTCGCTATGCTTTTAACTAGAATATATTTTATAAAAGGTCTGGATGAGAAGAGTAAAAAGCTGGAAGAGTCCCGTAAGAAGACAGAAGAAGAAGCCTTAGAACTTATTGGCGAAGCTGTTAAGACAGGTGAAGATAAAAAACGTGAGTTATTACTGCTTGCGAAAGAAGAAGTTCACAAAACTCGTCTCGAATTCGAGAAAGACGTACGAGAAAAACGTCAGGAAATATCTCGCGAGAGAGCACGTCTGGAACAGAAAGAAGAACAACTGGATCGCCGGACGCAGAGTTTGGAAGATCGCAATCGCAATAGCGATGAACGAGAACAGTTGCTAAAGGAGCGCGAAGAAGAGATTGAAACGCTCGCTGCCAGAAAGACAGCTGAGCTGGAACGCATCTCAGGCTTGACTGTAAGCGAAGCACGTGATCTGGTCCTTGCAGACGCTGAGAGAGAGTATCGACATGACATGGCAGTGCTCTATCGCAGAATTGAAGAGGAAAGTAAAGCCAAAGCTGATGATCGCGCAAAAGAAATAGTAGTGTCTTCAATCCAACGCTATGCCTCAGACTATGTCTCAGATGCAAGCGTTTCAGTGGTAGCATTACCCAACGAAGAAATGAAGGGCAGAATTATCGGCCGTGAAGGTCGTAACATTCGCACTATTGAACAGTTGACAGGCGTAGATCTCATTATCGACGACACACCTGAAGCCGTGATAATATCCTGCTTTGATCCCATTAGGCGAGAAGTTGCACGAATTGCAATTGAAAAGCTCGTACAGGATGGCAGAATTCATCCTTCCCGCATTGAGGAAATGATTGATAAAGCGCAAGCTGAGGTCAAGAACTCGATTGTTGAAGCTGGTGAACAGGCCATCTTTGAGACAGGTGTAATCGGTCTACCCCAGGAAATTATTAACACACTGGGCAGACTGCGTTATCGCACCAGCTACGGACAAAACGTCCTGCAGCATTCGATCGAAGTATGTTTCCTTACCGGGATGATGGCTGCCGAATTGGATCTCGATGTTGACGCAGCAAAACGCGCCGGTCTCCTGCATGACATTGGTAAAGCAGTGGACTTTGAAATGGAAGGTTCTCACGTTGAATTAGGGGCTGAGTTGGCCAAGCGTTATAAGTTAGACCAAACCACTATCAACGGCATTGAATCACATCACGGTGATAAAGAACCCAACACACTGATCTCTTCTCTGGTTGGAGCCGCAGACGCAATATCAGCGGCCAGACCCGGAGCCCGCAGGGATAACGTCGAGAACTACATAAGACGTATTGAGAGATTAGAAGAAATTGCCAATTCAATGGAAGGCGTGGAAAATTCCTACGCAGTACAAGCCGGTCGTGAAATTCGAGTAATCGTTATACCGGAAAAAATGTCGGAAGAGGAAATGCCTCTTCGAGCTCACGAGATTAGCAAGCAGATTGAACAAGAGCTTAGCTATCCCGGTCAGATCAAAGTAAATCTTATCCGGGAAAGTCGTGTAGTTGATTATGCTAAATAAGTGAAAGAAAGCTGTCTCTGTAAAAAGAGGCAGCTTTTTTGTTTGCTCAATCGTGGCAGTCGGCGTTTCAATTTTTAATAGTGTAGAACTGTTAGTACTCATTAAACTGAACTTTTGTGTTAGTCTGTTTTCAGTTATGAATAAGTCTGCTAGACGACAGTCTTTTAATATAAAATATCAGATTAAAGCCGTGCTTTCTTGCGTGCTTTGTTTGCTAATGCTTTCGCTGCCGCTGGCTTGTCAGCGAAATGCAAAGGAGGAAATGCCAGACATTCCAACTGTCAACGATGATTTAATTGTCCCGTCCATAAGTCCCGGGACTGAAGAACCGATGTCCAGATTACGTCTGCGCTATCATGATGAAGGTAATTTGAACCCTCTTCTGAAACACTCCTATAACACGCAGGCCATTTTCACGCTTATCTACGATTCTCTCTTTGCTTTTGACTCTTCCGGCTCATTGAGGACAAATTTAGCAGATTCTGCGCTTCTCTCTGACGACCAGCTGCTGTGGACTATCAGCCTAAAAAATTTAAATTTCCACACAGGTGACAAGTTAACTGCTACTGACGTGGAGGCGTCGCTTCGCTTCTGGCTTGATGTAAATATCAATCATAGACCTGCCGACTGGAATGAAGTTGAAGCGCCCGATCCTACGAGCACAGAAGATGACACGGAAACCGAAAATGAAACTGACCCAACAGATGAAGTTGATGGTGAAACCAGCAGCTCTGATCCGGTAGAAACAAGCGAAGCTGATCCTCCTGAAGTCGTGACAGATGAGACTACGGTTGAAACAACAAAAACAGATTCAAGCGCTGAGTTTGACTATTATATTGACACGCCAACTCTGGGCGAATCAGCGCAAATCGACTTATATTCCGGCACTTTGAGACAAAGCCTGGGACGCGGCCGCTTAATCGAAGCCATCGGCAGTATAGGCACAGATGAAGTGGTTATTAAACTAAAGGAAGTTGCACCCATATTGGATCTGCTCACGTTTCCCATCATTCCTGCAGAATATATTTATGATGATTCTTACCGGATCATCCCCGGCACCGGTGTTTATCGAATCAAGGAGAGAGAGGCTAACGGAAACCTGCTATTACAAAGCCAAACAGCTGAAGCATCCCGGATAAATGAAATACTCGCTGTCAATTGTTCTGATGTAATGGAAGCATTGGACCTTTTTGAAAGCGGAAATCTTGATATTCTCTTGCTGCAGCGAGAAGAAACGTCCCGTCTAAAGGAACGTTCCAGAGTCAGAAGTCAGGATTACAGGGATTCCGGCTTTGTTTCTCTATATGTTCCTGACAATGCGCTGAGAGTTCAAATTGAGACCACAATACTTGAGGGCAGTGCTGATTTGTTAAGCGCTCCTTTTCCGCATTCTCCTTATTACATCCGTCCCGGAGATTACCGTATATTGGATCAAAATGAACTTATAGTAGAACCGGAGGTCACTCCTTCAGCTACAGCTAGTACTATTCCTGACACAAGTCCTCCGGAAACAGATCCGGAAGGTACTGCTGAAACTGAGGAAGAGAATCTTCCCATCTGTCGTGTCCTCATGCCGAGAGTATTTTATCCTCTCGGACTGCATAAACAATTAAGCTCTATCATCGCGCAATGCGGAGCCAAAGCTGAATATATTATGGTAGCTGCAGATGAATACGGGGAACAATTAAAAGATCAACAATATGACCTGGCGCTGCTGCTTGACGAAAGCGCTTCCTTTGGCGATCCTCTGGATTATGCCCTTGGGCTGCTAAATCAGAATTTAATAAACGAAATCAACTTTACAGGCACTCAGATTGCGATTCTCGAAGCTGCCAGATTAAGTCAGTCCATGGTGATTGAGGAACACGGCTATGACGATGCACGCTATCAGCAGACGATTCATGATCTCTTCTCTGAACTGCCGGTGATAGGACTTTGTACCACTTCAACTTTGCTATGGTATGCCAATGGAGTTGAAGGAACACTCAGTGGTACAGCGGAGCTACCTTATGAAGGAGTAGAAAGTATTAGAGTATGGCAGCGATAATTGTGACGGTTTTAATTACATTGGATCAGCTTACTAAAGGACTGGTAGAGCAGCTTTTGGGCATGGGACAGTCTGTAGTCGTGATCCCCGGTTTCTTCCAGATCAGAATGACACAAAATCCCGGTGCGGCTTGGGGTTTCTTGTCCGGCACTTCCTGGGGAATTTATGTTTTGGCGCTGCTATCTTTCGTCATGTCACTGCTCATTATTTATTGGCTCAAAGGTACAGAGGACAAGAAAGCTCGTATTGTTCAAATTCTTGTCTTAGCAGGCAGTCTGGGCAATTTAATTGACCGTGTCCGTATGGGAGCCGTCACAGATTTCCTCATGTTTACTTTTGGCTCTTACGTTTTCCCCAGCTTCAACGTTGCAGACATGTGTATTACTATCGGGACAGGCCTCCTGATTCTTTTCGCAATAATTGATAAACATTTTTTGAATAATTTGTTTCGCCTTGAGCACGAAGCTGCGCCTGACGGAGCTGATAACAATGAAGCATCATGAAAGCAGGATAAAAGAGGAGGAAGCAGGGGAGAGACTAGATAAGTATCTGGCCCAGCTGTTTCCCGACAAATCACGTTCTTTCTGGCAAAAAATGATCAAGAACGGCCATGTGCTGCTAAATAATAAGCCGGCCAAAAGTTCTCTGCCTCTGGAAGCTGATGATGTGATCAGCATTGATCTCATGGCTGCAGAAACTAAATCCGAGGACACAATTGAAGCTCCGCCTCTGAACATCATCTACGAAGATGACGATCTGGCAGTAGTTGAGAAAGATGCCGGCATCGTTACTCATTCAGCACCGGGGCATAGCTCGGGCACTTTGGCTGAAGCTGTGCGACTCTACTTTGGTGATAACTTGTCAGATCTTGGGGACAGCAGGAGACGCGGCATAGTGCATCGTCTGGACAAGGACACCTCCGGTCTGCTCTTGATTGCCAAAAACAACGAGGCTCATCAAGGACTTGCCAAGGCGTTGAAAAACCACGATATTGAGCGTGTGTATGAGGCTATAGTCCTGGGTGTTCCTGAAACAAAAGCAGGGCTGATTGACGCCCCTCTCGCCAGAGATCCCCAGCAAAGGAAACGCATGTCAGTTCAGCCACATGGCAAGAAAGCCCGGACGTATTTTGAGCTGCTTGCAAGCAAAGACGAACTTTCTCATTTACGTTTAAGACTGCATACGGGTCGCACTCATCAGATCAGAGTGCATCTGGCAATGATCAACTGTCCGGTTTTAAATGATGAAAAATACGGTGGTGAACGTGTTCGTGTTCTGGAAGAAGATGACCTTTTGCTTCATGCCACTCACTTAGCCTTCACCCATCCGCTGAGCGGAGAGAAACTGAGTTTTACCAGTGAATTGCCCAAACGCTTTGATATTTTTTTACAGAAAATATACGATAAGAAACTGTAGATATAAAATACTTAAATTTTTTGAAACAATTATACACAGTAGTTACAGCATGATGTATTCTTAATATATGACACAAAAGCGAAAAAACAGTTTATATATTACCATCCTGATGATTGTGTTCGGTTTGGCTATTGCTGCTTTTAGTCGTTCTTTAGTATCAGGCAGAGATAGCAGCAGCGAACGTGTGTTCAGGTACCAGGAAACTGTACTTGAATACGAAGCGCTGCAAGCTCAAAATCAACGTCAGATTGAACAAAATGAGTTGCTGGAGTCCAAAATAGACACACTCATTGGCAATCTGGAAGGTGATGAATCTTACGATGAGATTATCAAAGAGAGGGAAAAATATGCTCTTATGGCCGGCATGACAGCTGTTCAGGGTCCGGGCATCAGAGTTACTCTGCAGGATCGTACAGAATACGATCCCGCCCGACATCCCATCGAATCCATCGTGCATGACACTACTGTTTTGCATGTGATTGACATACTTAAAGCCAACGGCGCGCAAGCATTGACTTTCAATGGGACGAGGCTTACCGCGGTGGCGCAGATAGGCTGTATCGGGCCAACTATTCTCTGTTATAACAACAGACAGATGCCGCCTTATATTATTGAGGCTATCGGACCTGCGGAAGAGATGGCGAAAGCAATTTCCGGCGACGCATATTTGAAACGCATCACTACCCCTGAAGTTGGCATTCGCATGAGTTTGGATGTGATGGACAGCCTGACTTTGCCCCCATATTCTCGTACCGGCGACTATCGTTCACTCATTACTTTGCTCGAAGCAAGATAAGCTATTAGGAGACTGGCGTTCATGAATAAGAAAAAGTGGCTTCAAAGAGGTGGATTATTGTTTATCTGCATCCTTCTGGGTATTGCTCTAGCTTTGCTCATGAAAGGGCAGAACACAAGCAGTCTAAGCGAACAAAATATGCAGGATTTGCAAAACAACGTTATAGAATACCAGC
>JAQWBU010000153.1 GCA_028706195.1 Eubacteriales bacterium | reverse complement strand
AGCTCGAGTCTGAAATGCAAGCAAAAAAGAAGGAACACGATACTACTGTTTCCATAATTGTAGAAGCGGCTTCCTATCTCTTCCCTCACATCTGCACCGCCTTTAATTCCCGTTACGAAGATACCAGTTTTAAAGCACTACACCGCGAACCCTCGGGCAGCACTGAAAGCGGAACTTATCCTCTCAGACTTTATTCGTCTCGCGAAAGACCGACCGGCAAAAACACAGTTGTTCTGGCTGATGAGGAAATCCGTCTGGCTGTGCCGCGGGCGAGCCAATTCGGTGACAGGGAGAAAATCGAGTTACGCGAAGTTCAGGATATGGGTTTCGTCAGCTTGTTCAAAACCAGCGGTTTAAGGCAGATCACCGACCATTTCTGTAAGTTGGCGGGATTTGAACCTAAAGTCATTTTCGAAACAGATAATTCATCCGCCGTCACGCGTTACGTCAACTCCGGACACGGTATTGCCTTTATCCCGGAATTGACCTGGCCCAAAGACGACAGCGATGAGAATATTCATCTGCTATCGATCTCTGAGCCAAAGTGTCGCAGATTCATCAATCTGAGTTCAGCAGGAGAGCAACATCTGAGCCGCTATGAAGCTTTATTCGCCGACTTTCTCCAAGACTATTTCCTAGATTTGCAGAGCAAATCATAGGGCCGGGGCAGATACCGGTGCTTTCCTGAACTGTGATAACTGTTCAAAGGAATATGCAATTTCTATCAAAACAGCTTCGCTGAATGGTCTCCCTGCAATTTCCAATCCAACCGGAACACCGATCGGAGCCTCAGCCGAGGGTGCGAAACCGCCAGGGACTGCAATCGAAGGAAAACCTGTAGCTGAGCAAAGAACCCCATTACGCTGCTGCTGGCTTTCTCCGATCTTACAGACCAGCTGCTGCTGGTGCGGATACACCAGCGCGTCCAGCTCGTGATCAGCCATAATCTTCATGATTCTGTTACGCATAGCTGCCTGACGCAGCAGTTTTTGATTATATTCAGCTGTTCCGACATCCAGCTGCAAAGCTTTCTTCAGATTATCTTCTATTCCAGGATGATACTTGCCACTTTCCAGAACCTCTTCCACTGAGTGAACCGGAGCATCTGCCCTGAGTCCTGACAAATAAGTGTTTAAATGCGTTTTTAAATCATCGAAATGAACGCTGACTTCCTTTATCATCCAGTCGGAGTCGATCTCAGCGTCAAGTTCGATCAAAGTGGCGCCGCCTTCTCTGAAAACGGCTAAGGCCCCGTCCATTACCTGATTAACTGATTCGTTGATCGTTTCCTTGCCGAAGAAGCTTTTCAACACGCCGAGGCGCTTGCCTGAAAGACCGTCTTTTTTCAAATTGGGAAGGTAGCTTTCAGATTGTCTGCCGATACTCCAGGCTGTCTCTTCATCATCCGGATCGTACCCCGCTATGACATCCAAAGTACGGACACAATCCTCTACTGTGCGACAGATAGGACCCGCTGTATCCTGGGTCAGGCTGTAAGGGACAATGCCGGCGCGACTTACGAGGCCTACAGTAGGTCTGATACCAACTAGACTGCAGGCTGAGGCCGGGCTCCTGATCGAGTTAATCGTGTCGGTGCCGATGCCGATAATACCGATATTGGCAGCGATCGCAGCTCCCGTGCCCCCGGATGATCCTCCGGGGGTTCGTGTGGGATCGTAGGGATTGACTGTCTGCCCCAGCATTGAACTGATAGTTTCTCCCCAGATCGCGAATTCATGCAGGTTCGTTTTTGCCAGAATAATTGCGCCAGCCTGACGCAGCTTTTTCGTTATGAACGCATCTTCGTCCGGAACAAAACCTTCCAGAGATCTGGAACCGGCAGTAGTAGGCATATCACAGGTCGCAACATTATCTTTCAGCATGACGGGGATACCATGCAGGGGTCCGGCCAATTGGCCTGTTATCTTGAAAACATGGTCCAG
Source organism: Eubacteriales bacterium (assembly GCA_028706195.1). Classification (GTDB taxonomy): domain Bacteria; phylum Bacillota; class Clostridia; order Saccharofermentanales; family DTU023; genus DTU032. Next base: position 1,310 of record JAQWBU010000153.1, on the reverse strand, counting down.
TTCGGCCGCCTCCTCCAGAGCCCGGGGGTTAGTCATGATAATGGCGTTGATAGCCGGACCTTTATCCTCATAGGCTTCAATACGATCGAGGTAAGCGGATATCAGCTCTTTCACTGTTACATTTCCTTGTTTTAAGGCATCGTGAACTCGGGCAATAGTGGCTTCCATCAAAGTAAAATCTTTCATGATAATCCTCCTGTCTTCCATAATAAATAAAAAGAGGAGGGAGATCGTGTGATGTCCCTCCCAATTGCATACTTTTCGGATTTAACCGAAGAAATTCAAGAGTAATCCGGCCGCAACTGCGGATCCGATTACACCTGCTACGTTTGGCCCCATGGCGTGCATCAGCAGGAAGTTGGACGGATTGTATTTCTGTCCTTCCTTTTGCACAACGCGCGCTGCCATCGGAACTGCTGATACACCTGCGGCGCCGATCAGAGGATTGACTTTGCCCTTGGTGAGAACATACATCAGTTTGCCTAGAAGAACACCGGTGGCTGTACCAATTGAAAATGCTACCAGCCCAAGCAGGAGGATCTGAAGCGTCTGTGGTTTAAGGAAACTTGCGGCAGTAGCAGTCGCCCCCACTGTAACACCCAGAAATAGTGACACGGCATACATCAGACCATTTTCTATCGCATTAACAAGCAGCGGTACGCGTTCCGATTCTTTCAAGAGATTGCCGAGCATTAACATGCCGATCAATGAAGCAGCTGAGGGCAAGAGCAGGATTGTGAGAATCGTAACCCCGATAGGAAAGAGGATTTTTTCTTTCTTACTGACTTCACGCAGCTGTTCCATCTTAGTCTCACGTTCCTTTTTCGTAGTGAGAAGTTTCATAATAGGTGGTTGTATGAATGGCACCAGTGCCATATAGGAGTACGCGGCAATAGCTATTGCTCCCAGCAGATCAGGTGCAAGCCTGCCCGTCAAATATAAGGCTGTGGGTCCGTCAGCTCCACCTATAATACCGATAGAGGCTGCTTCCTGAGGCGTGAACCCCATGCCCAGAGCTCCGAGAAATGTAATGAAAATCCCTACTTGTGCTGCCGCACCCAGAAGCAGACTCCTTGGATTAGCAATCAGCGGACCGAAGTCTGTTGAAGCACCTATACACAGGAAGATTAAAGGCGGGTAAATCCCCAGTGCGGTACCCTGATAGAGATAATAAAGTAAGCCTCCGGGTTGATCACCCAACGGTCCGTCCATCAGTCCTGTAAGTGGCAGATTCACCAAAAGCATGCCAAAGGCTATAGGTAACAAGAGGTATGGCTCGAACCCTTTTTTGATCCCCATGTACAGGAGGA
>JAQWBU010000152.1 GCA_028706195.1 Eubacteriales bacterium | reverse complement strand
GAGATTATTGGCACTGCGAAACACGTTCGCACCTAAGTGACTGATAGTTGAGGGAATATAGGCAGATTCCAATGAGTTACAGCGGGCAAAAGCATTGCTGCCAATCGAGCTTACGCCTTCAGGGATGCTGATGCTTTCCAGATCTATACAGTCAGCGAAAGCTGAATCAGCTATCAGTTCAAGTGAATCAGGCAAATCAATGCTTTTCAGGGCATTACACTTTCTAAAAGCATTGCTCCCGATTTCGACCAGTGCATCAGGCAAATCAACAGTCTCTAAATCAAAGCATTCAGTAAAGGCCCAATCTTCAATTTTCCGGATGGACTGAGAGAGGGAAACATAATTCAGATTGGGACAGCTGGCGAAAGCTCTGCTGCCAATTTCCGTCACCGAATCTGCCATTTCCACTGTTTCCAGAGATGAGGAGTTCGCAAACGCATTTTTACCGATTGTCGTAATCGAGTCCGGTATTTCTATGGAGCTCAGGGAGTGACAGTAAGCATAGGTCCAATCCTCAATGATACTGACGTTTTTGGAAAAACTTATGTCCTCAAGACTGGCACACCAGTAAAAAGCTGCTCTGCCGATTGTTTCAACGGAGTCAGGGATATTAATGGTTTGCAGGGAATATGAATGCGAGAAAGAAAAAGCTCCGATTTCTGTGACTGAATCGGGTATTTCTATCGTTTCCAGCAGCGGCAGATCCGCAAAGGCATAGCGGCCAATCGTTCTGACAGAATCAGGAATTTCTATCGTCTCTAACAGAGGCAGGTTTGCAAGAGCATGGCTGTCAATAGTGTGTACGGAGTCAGGAAACGTGACAGAGCGCAGATATTTATAGAACTCGTCCTCTACTACTTCTCTGGAGGACATGAGTCTGACTTTACCGAGATCCTTAATTGATACAACAGTGTAACCGTCAACAGTCGACGGAATGGACCAGCTTTCATCCCAGGCGGAAAAATCAAAATCCTTCGGCGGATAATAACCCGTGAGCATTATTTCATTGTTGTCCAATTTATCGTAAACATAACCCAGAGGCTCTACCGACGAGATATTTTCAATACCGGGATCATTTCTTCGTTCCAGCCAGGGATCTAATACAAAAGGTTTAAGCACGATGCCGACAGCAATCAGAATAGGCACAATTGCCAGGACAATAGCGATCTTCAACCAATTTTTACGCTTAAGGGGTTTGCTCTTCCTGTTTTTATTCATTTTCCCTCCAGGATAAGTGCAAGTTGATTATCAGTGTGGAAAGAAAGGACGAAGCCATTGCAAAACAGCGTCGTCCTTTGAATGGCTGCCGATCCAGGATTTGAACCCGGACAAACTGAGTCAGAGTCAGGTGTGCTACCGTTACACTAATCGGCAATATTAAACTTACCTTGAGAATGTTAGCACATGAAGCCTGATACTGCAAGCTAAACTGACACCTGATTACAGGCGGCAGCTGCACTTTTTCCTGCCACATAAGCGGACGAAAAAGCCCAGCGCAAATTGTAACCACCGGTATCTCCATTGACATCCAGAATCTCTCCACACAGGAAAAGGCGTGGGCATATCTTCGATTCCATAGTCTCCGGATTAACTTCATCGGTGCTGATGCCGCCAGCCGTCAGTTGAGCAAATTTAAAGCCACGTGTTCCCCTGACCGGCCTGCTGAGATTTTTCATGGCTCGGGCAATGCTAATACTGCCTTTTTTTGTTTTCTCAATTTCCGCTTCCGCTTTAAGGTTCCGCAGCAGGATGATGAGAATATCCTGGGGTAATAGACCGATCAAGAGCTCTTCCCAGCTATAGTCGGGATGCAGCTTTATCTGACTCAGTATAAAGTCACTGAGACTTTCTTCGGACATTTCCGGTAAAAGGTCGAAGATCAGGTCTCCCTTGAGCATACTCGGATCCTTCACTACCGCTTCTGCCAGTTCCATGGCTGCAATACCGGAAACACCATAGTCGGTGAAAAGGAACTCCCCTGCACTGGGCGGAGAACTGATACCAGATCTGCTGAGATAATAAGCTTCAGCGCGCACGCGCTGACCTGAACTTCGTTTCCATCGTCCTGCGTCCTCCAGTTCAAGTGGCACCAGGACAGGATAGAGCTCAGTTCTGCTATGGCCCAAACCTTCAGCTAAAGTGTAACCGGATTCATGACCGCTTAGTTGTGGCTGGCTCTTGCCTCCGGATGCAATAATTACAGTTTTCGCTCTGAGCTGACCATCTTTGATCTGTTCAGAGTTGTCCTTGGGAGCTCTTTTACTTTTCTTAGCTATTTCAGCGCTTCTGAATCTTATGACAAAACTGTCATTTTGAGAGTTCGCGGGTTTGATATCAAAAACCTCAATCCCGTAATCAACTTTGACTTTTGCTGCTGACGCATTGAGAAGGGCGGTTTGAACTGTATCAGAGCGCATAGTACGAGGATAAAGACGACCTGCCTCATCCTCCACCAGCAGCACTCCCAGATTCCGGAAAATTTTGGCATATGTATCCTCGTCTACTAATTTGAAGACAGGCAAAACGAAGTCAGGGTCTGCTCCGCGATAATGCCCCGCTAAAGAGCCGCTGTGGCCCAAATTACAACGTCCATTCCCTGATGCGAGGATCTTGCTGCCGGCTTTTTCCTGGCGCTCAAAAACGCGCACAGACAGCCCTGAGCCCACAGTCGAATTAACAATGGTACAGGCGGCCATCAAACCGGCAGCGCCCGCGCCAACAATAAAAACATCAACTTCTTCCATACTTCACCTTTAGTCGAGAGAATACAAATAGCCGCTCTGCTCTGTCAGAACGATCAGGGTATTGTTGTCTTGTGCTATGAGATTAATAACAGGTTCTGATAAGACGCTTTCTGCCACAAATTTTCCACTGGCAAAATCATACGCCCTGATTATATTGTCCTGTGCCAGAAAGATAGTCTCGCGGGAATTAGCAAGGAGAATCTCTCCACCAAGCTTTGTGAAGCTATCCAGCAGTTCAAGACTGAAAGAACCTTCCGATCGACGCAATATTTTCAGCTCCAGCGTTTCACCCTCATCCAGCAAAAGTGCCATATTATCCTGCGTCAGCGCCAGATCTTCAATCTCCTCAAATGAAGCTTCATACAGAATTTTTTCCTGTGTCATATCCAGCAGCAGCACTGTCTCATTGTTGAAAAGCGCGCTGCATTCGTCATCGAGCAGATATATTGCAGGCAATAGTACCGAACGTGGCAGTGTAATCTCAGCTATCTTCTCGCCCCATTCATTGTATCTGTGCACGAGTACAC
>JAQWBU010000151.1 GCA_028706195.1 Eubacteriales bacterium | reverse complement strand
TCTGCGCCGTGGTCTCAATTGGCATTGTCTCCTGAAGCTCTTGCGAAGGCGCTGTTTCCGGGAGGGTCTCCATTGACGTAGTCTCTAGAATCTCTTGTGAGGGCAAAGTATCCACAGGAGGCTCCGGTGGGGCAGTCAGCTCGACTTTCCGGGTTTCTGATGCGTCGGACTTGTCGTTATTGAATAGACTTAAGCTATCGGAGGATCCTTTAACCCAGCCAGCCATGGCCATTCCCCAAACCACAAGCACTAAAACCATGAGGACGATCACTATACCATTGCGGTTTTTTGAATTGTTCATGTCACTCACCTGCAATTTTTCAGATTTTTGATGTTGATGAAATTATTTAATCGTCCGGGCAAAGAATGCGAAGGCTATTTTTTGTATTTCAGCGTATCGCCGAAGAGTTCTGTCAGCGTTTGCTTGATTGTTTTGTCGTGGGAGATGCTGTGCGAGAAATCAATTTTATTACCGTCCAGGAGGGAAATATCAAGCTTGCCCTGATGGCCGTAGCTTCTTCCGTCATCGTCTATGCTGCTAGACTCACATTGATAGACAAGCTTCTTAATATTCACATATGGAATTACAAAATTTGTCGGGTCTTCGGCAAGGATTTGCCCTGATGTCATGGAATAGTACTTATTTTGATAATTCGCCCAAAACTGCATCATTGCCGCACTGCCCTTGAAGAAGCCTTTTCCCTCAGCTTTAATTTCACCTGAGACTCTGCTGCTCTCCTGTTTCTGCAGCTGCGCAGGGAGGTGGGCGACAAGCAACTTGTCCTTCAACAAGATTATATAAGCAGGTGTTCTCTTAAATAATGATTCCTTGCGTTGCGCAGAAAAAACCCACATAACTTCTTCACTGCCGCTATACTGATTTAATGGCTCCGGCGAAATGTGTTCATGAGCTGAGCCTACGGGGGGCTGTGTTACAGAACTGCCGCATCTTCCACAGAATCTGCTCTCAGGTTCGAGCAGAGCACCGCATTGTTCGCAATACATATGTTTGCTCCTTTCTATAACCAAAAACACTTACCGTTAAATAGTAATTAAATTATATTCTTCAGATAAACCTTTGAATAGATCTTTGTATTACAGTTTTTTTGCGGGGATTACCCGGACTACAGACATAATTCACTCTCATTTAAGAGATTATGATATCAAATTCAACATGTTTGTATTGCTTTGTGCAAGATTTCTAAAATTCGCAACCAACACCAACAGAGCCCGGTACAACCGAAGAACCGGGCACCACAGAGGAACCCACAGTGGAATCCACTGAGGAACCCACTGAGGAACCCGTTGGTGGATTAGAGGCAAGCATCACAGTTCAGGCAGAGACAGGCTGGCTGGAATATTATCAGGCCGCAGCTGACCGCGTATTGGAAGCAAACCCCGACAGTACCATTGAATTGATGGAAGTCGCTTCATTTGATCACATCGATACTCTGGATCAGACAGACGCAACCAACCCGGACGTTGCAGACCTTTTTGCAATCCCTGCCGACCGTTTAACCAACATGGCGGGTAAAGACCTGCTCGGTGCACTCGATGCACACGCAATAGCTGAACAAGCAGGCGGATGGGATGATTTTGATGCCGGCTTGGGCGGGCTTTTCGTCGCAGATGGCGAATATATGGCTTTCCAATTCAACATTGAAACCCTGATAGTTTTCGCCAACGAAGCCAATGCTGAAGCAGAAGGTATCGACCTTTCTCAGCCTGTAGAAATGAATGACATTGAAAATCCCGCGCATATCTTATTGCCGGCTTTTGATGCCTGGTTCGGTGTAGCGCTGACCAACTCAGCTGATATCGATCTATTAGCGCCTGAAGGCGACGTCTTCTTATCTGACCTGACCAAAGAATGGTCCGAGCTAGAACCAGAAAAACAAGCAGCCATTGAGACTCTCTATAATTATTGGGCTCTCAACGCCGAGAACAACACCACTCTCTTTGACGCAGACGCGGGCTGGGGCTACATTGACGAACAGTTCACCAGCGGTAACGCAGGCGTACTGCGCATCGGTGGTCCATGGGAGACCAGTGGCATGAGAGAAAGAACCAATGACGGTGCCGATTTGGGCATTTACAATATTGGCCAAATTACCGTAGCAGGCAAACCAATGAAACATTGGCAGGGAGGCTGGGGCCTTGCAATTAATCCTCGTATTGAGGAAGATGCAGACCAGGTCGCTCTGGCAGAATCCATGATCGCAGAGATCGTGAATCCCGAATTTGCAGAAGATCTCTTCCGTGCCCTCCTGCTGCAATGAATCGACAAACAAGCGGGTAGTATTCCAGGTGCTGCCCTGGTGATCCTGTCCGTGTATAACTACAATTTTCATTCTATTCTCCGATAAATATACTTTCTGCACGAGGTGCCAGATATTTAATTCTTCACATAATGCCCGGCAAACGCTTCAATATGTGCGTACAGCCTGCCGAGTGCCTCTTCTTCCCGTTCAGGACGGTGATCGTAACTGCTGAGCAGCAGGTAGATCGGCGCATAAAAATGCAGGGCGCAGGTGTCAGGATCAGTTTCTATAAAGAAACCTTTGTCAATTAATTCGCGGAACAGCGTACTCTGGTAAGTTAGTGGCTCCTCGAACATCCATCGATGGAAAGCTTCACTCGCTGCTGAATCCCGATATTGCTCCAAAGTAAGCATGCGGCGAACCCGGGCAGCGAAATCGTCTTTCAGCATGTAGAGGAAAAGCTGCCTGGCAAATAGCTGAAGATGGTTGATATTGATGTCGGCGTAAAAGCCGGCATTACTTCCGGCAGTTCCTGCCTTGGCTGGAGTAGGGGCATTGATTTCCGATTCTGTGTTTTCTTCAGGCCAACCCGCAGGCAGACCTATTACCTGCATCGATGCCTTATAATGCTCAGACATCAGGTCAAGAAGCGCCTGGAAAATATCCTCTTTGCCGTGAAAATGATTATAGATCGAGGCTGCCTTAATACCTACATCAGCAGCAATCTCACGCATGGACACACCGGAGTAGCCTCGTTCGGAGAAAAGTTTCAGAGCTGCTTTCAAAATTTTGTCATGTGTCGATTCATCTGCATGTAGACTCCTTAATTATTTCGATATTCATTTTAACTAACGTTAGTTTGTCAATAGCCATAAGAAGACATCTTGTATTAATTGCCGCGATAAAGCCCTTATAGTTGGTGTAAATTAAAAAAGTGAGTCATGCCCACTCTTTGCTACAATGGTTTTGAAGAAAAATCAAAGTAAGGAGCAGAACATGACTCAACTTAATATTACACTAAATGAAG
>JAQWBU010000150.1 GCA_028706195.1 Eubacteriales bacterium | reverse complement strand
TATTCAAACGCAGCACCGCCATGTCCGTCTCTGCTAACTGCGGCTCCGCTTCTGAGGCAAGGGTCGGAATCTGATGCTGCAGATGCCCGTAAAGCAGCCAGGCTAACTCCACACGGCTCTGACTGTCGGTCATGCTATAGTTCGGCGCCAGTGTGTTGGGATCCTGATCACCCACATAGCTGTTATTGACGTCAGTCACGAAATCCTGATCCATTAGACGAATCTCAGAACCGGACACATCAGGATCGCCATCCTGGTTCAAAGATATATTAATAAAAAGAACGTCCTGATACTGAGCCTGAATATCGTAAATCAGGCGCAGACGCGAAGGAGTCCCAACACTCCCAAACAATCCGCGACCGCCTGAATCAGCGTTGTTTTGATTAATTCGCATGACATCAGACATCTGTAAACGCAAATCATCGATCAGCTGTGCATCATAGTCTGCTGCTTCTGCTTCCGCTTTGTAGCGCTCAAGGACAGTGTCTGCTGTCAATGCAGCTACGTAGAAGAGCGAGTGTTCTATATCGCTTGCGCGAGTCATAATCACATCGGCTCCCATTTCGGTCAGATAACGCTCCGCTATCTGTGCGATGGCAAGCACAATATCCTTCTCAGCCAAAACACCGCTATCCGTTATAGCTGTAGCCCCGGTAGCACTGCCACCGAAAGATGGATCCAATATTACTGTAATTCCGTTGAGAGGCCTGCTTTCTTCCTGAAGAGAAGAATAGTATTCGAAATCCACTTCATGTAGCCGGGGCAAAGAATATTCTTCAGGCCAGACCCGAAGCAGGCCCTCTTCGCTCGGCGCCAACAGGTCCGCGTCGTTTGCGTTGACCGGCAAAGGCACAATAACTGCTTGTTCGCTTTCTTCAGGATCCTGCGGTTCTTTTGTAGAATCAGTTTCCGTATTATCCGTAGTATTTAGCGGCTTGCTCTCCTGAGTCTCAGCTTGAGGATCTTTCCGGTCAGGAGCGCCCAGATCGCGTGCAGCCTGACGTTCTCTTGCAAAGCGATCCGCTCCGGCGATAGGAGAATTTAAAACACCGGCAAATGATAATATCAGCAAAATCAGCGATATGATTACAAAGAAAAGAACGATACGGGCACTTTGGCGGCGACGCACAGATCAGTCTCCCCTGTTGTCCCTGTCCAGAGCGTACACTAAGGCAAGCAGCTCATCGGCGTAAGCGTCGATTTCCCCTGTGTCATCACCTTCCAGCATAACCCGGATTAAAGGTTCTGTCCCTGAAGGCCTAACCAGAACACGGCCGCTTGCCCCCAGAAGATTTTCAATTTCATTTATTTTTTTATGGAGCTTGCTGTGACTCATAAGCTTTTTCTTAGCTGACTCACTGCTGACACGGGCATTTTTCAAAACCTGAGGACAGATTTTAACCGTTTGTCTGGCCTCTTCAAGCTTTTGTCCGTTACTGTTGAGAGCTTTCAAAAGCTGCAGGGCGGACAGGATTCCATCACCTGTGGTCGCATGATCCGACAGGATAATGTGTCCGCTTTGTTCGCCGCCCAGATTGAAGTCGCCCTCACGCATACGCTCCATCACATAACGGTCTCCAACTTGAGTGCGTTCCAGGACCAGACCGTTGGCTTTCGCCATTTGATCCAAACCGAAATTGCTCATAACAGTGGCAACCAGGGTATTTTCCTTCAGCTTACCCACTCTCATCAGAGCAAGAGCAAGAATGGCCATGATTACATCTCCATCACAGACATTGCCTTGCGAATCCACTGCCAAAACGCGGTCAGCGTCGCCATCAAAAGCGAAACCGATATCCAGATTTTCTGATTTAACCAGAGCGATAAGTTTATCAATGTGTGTTGAACCACATTCGCGATTGATGTTGTAACCGTCAGGCTCTATTCCGATAGCATGAACTTCGGCATTCAAATCCCTGAAGAGCCTCGGCGCAATCTCATAGCTGGCGCCGTTAGCGCAATCCAGACCTATGCGCATGCCGCTGAGGTCGAGACCTGAAGCCTCTTCCAAGTGTAGGCGATAAAGATCAATAGCATCGAAAGCTTCAATCTTGCGGCCGACATCTTCGCCACAGGGTCGCATGTGACCTTTCTCGCGATATGTTTTCACGTGGTTTTCAATTTGGTCTTCAGTCTCGTCTTCGAGTTTAAAACCATCGCCACCGAACAATTTAATGCCATTAAATTCAAAGCTGTTGTGAGAAGCGGAGATAACAACCCCGGCATCCGCCCCATAGTGGCTCACCAGCCAGGCGACTGCGGGAGTGGGAACAACACCACACTCAATGGCGTCAGCACCGGCGGAGCAAAGTCCTGCCACTAGAGCCGAAGCCAGCATACCGCGTGAAACGCGGGTATCTTCACCTACCACTACACGGGGTCTGCCCATGCTTCTGTCGGTCAGGACGTGTGCAGCTGCATAGCCCAATTTAAATGCCAAATCCGGCGTTAAGTCCTGGTTCGCTACTCCGCGAACACCGTCAGTTCCAAATAATCTAGCCATGTTTCCTCTTAATTGTTAGGGTTGAAGCTCGTATACATTGACGCGTACTGAACTTGGCAAAACAGTTTCAGTTTGCGTATATAACAGAGTATCAGTTTCAATCTCGACAGGTAATTCTATCACACCTGCCTGATTGACATCACTGACGTCAATATAGGCGGTAAGATCTGTAACGGAAATATCATTCAAAAGCTCTGTACGGCCTCTTAAAATTACCTGAATATCATTTACCGGATAACCCTGAATTCCGAATCCACCTTCGTATGCCTCTTCTACTCCGTGGTATGTCAGGGGAACATTAAAGGAACTTGTCGTCACCGGATCGATGGTGACCTGAACATAGAGCCAGAAGAAAAATGCCAGAACAAAAGAAAATATAGCCAGCCCAAAGCGCTGACGTTTCGGCAAGTCGTTGCGTCCTACCCGGCGACGGCGTGTCCTGGCTGCCTTCTTCTGCTCATTCTTATCATCTGCATCAGTTGAAGAGCTCTTTTCTTCTTCTGCATCGTTATCTCCGACAAAGGTGTCTTGCAGCCATTCCTTAAAACTACGCCTTTCTCCGCTGCCTTCCGGCATAAGTAGCCGATATAGCTGGCTGCGCAAAGCATCTGCATTGGCAAGCTCGAACAATCTTCCTTCAACCGCCAGACTGATGGTTCCTCTTTCCTCCGATACAACAACGGCTATAGCATCGCCTAATTCACTCGCGCCCACAGCTGCGCGATGTCTGGTGCCGAACTCATGGCGCAGATGATAAGCATCAGACAGGGGAACATGAATACGGGC
>JAQWBU010000149.1 GCA_028706195.1 Eubacteriales bacterium | reverse complement strand
TTCCTGGGCTCTCTATTGAGACTTTACAACAGGGTAATTAATATCAGTGGCACTAATGGCAAATCCACCGTAGCTGCCATGAGCGCACTCATGCTGATAGAAGCAGGACTTGATCCGACCGTTCATTTAGGCGCAGAACTTATAAACTTCAAAACAACCGTGCGCGAGGGGCGGGGTAAGGAATTGATGCTGTCTGAAGCCTGTGAGTTTCGTCGTGGTTTTTATCATTACACGGGAGATGTGAATATCATTCTCAACATGGTGCATGACCATATAGACAGCTATCGCACGCCTGATGAAATGCTTGATGGCTTTGCGCGTTTTGCCGCCTTGCAGGCACCCGGCTCAACCCTGGTTTTGCCGACCTACGAACCGGCCCTGGATAATTTTTTGAAAAAACTGGAAGATCTGCTTCCCGGGCATGCCGACAGTTTGCATCTTCTTTATTTTGGACGAGAAGATCAGTTGACACCTGATGGCGAAAAGCCCGACTATGCCTATTCCGATCTCCAATATGATGATTATGGAAATCCTTCTTTTCATGTGCGCTGCCTCAATCAGGACTGGGGTAAACTCGCGCTGAGAATCCCCGGAGAATTTAATGTTCAAAACGCTCTAGCTGCTATCGCAGTTTCACAACTGGCCGGAGCTGATCGCGACAGTGTTGCTGCTGCCCTACTCCAATTTAAGGGAGCCGAAGGGCGCTTCACTCGCACAGGATATTACAATGGAGCTCAGGTCATAGTTGATTACGCCCACCATCCTTCCGCCATCAAAGTAACGATTGACGCAGCGAAACATCTGCCGGCCAAGAGACTCTGGATATGTTTTCAACCCTTGACTCACAGCAGAGTGCGTGGCTTCTTTGATGACTTCGTGGAAGCTTTGCGGCACGAAGATCTGATCATGATGTCAGAAATCTATGATGACAGAGAACGCGACAGCTCTATCAGCTCCAAAGATATTGCTGACCGCATCAATGAACTCGGCGGCAATGCGGAGTATTACTCCAGCAACGAAGAGCTGGAAGCTCATTTGAGAACTATTCTCGAACCTGGCGATGTTCTGCTAATAATGGGAGTTGATCTGCGCAATGTTGGCGATAACATGACAGGTCGTCATGATCACATGGAAGAAGTTAAAGAATTTTAAGTTTATTTTGTTTTTAAGCTAATATTTTTGCTACACTTTAATAAATCAGAGTTATTAATAGTAATGATGCTTTAATATCCACTTGGAGGAGACAAAATGACTGATTACAAATACCCGCTGCACCCGTACAAGAAGATTTCGGATTTAAAGGACATGATGGATAAGTCCTTAGAGAACTATCCTGATAATGTCGCATTTCTGACAAAACCTGTTAAAGGTGAGCCCTACTTCCCCGTAAGCTACAGAAAATACTATGCTGATGTGGAAGCCGCAGGCACAATGCTGCTTGAACTTGGCTTAGGCACTGACAGCCGGGTAGCCATTGTCGCTGAGACCCGTTACGAATGGTATGTTTCTTATCTGGCGGGCATGAACGGTGAAGCCACAATGGTGCCGATTGACAAAGAACTGCAGGCTGAGGAACTTCTGAGTCTTTTCAATCGTTCTTATTGTGATGCCATCATATATTCTCCGGAATATGCTGACCGTATTGAAGGTGTTGCCTCCCAGGTTCCCACTTTGAAACATCTCATCATCATGAATGATCCCTCTTTCGCAACAGGTAAAAGCGAAGAGGACGATCCTGCGGTAGCACACGGCGGACCTGATAAGATAACGCTGGAAGACGGTTCTGTCGTTCCTGTCACTTTATTTAATGACCTCTTGCGCGAAGGACGCCGTCTGCTCTCAGAGGGTGATCAGCGCTTCCGTCAGGTGCAGATTGATCCTGAAGCAGTCAGAGTTCTGCTTTTCACCTCAGGCACAACAGATAAGTCCAAGTGCGTAATGCACAGCCACAAGACTATCTGCGCCAACATGATGGAAATGGGTCAGCTGCTTTTTGTTGGTATAAATCATGATGACACAGTACTTTCAGTTTTGCCTCTTAACCATACATATGAATGCACTTGTGGATTCCTCTACCAAATATATGTAGGCGACACGATAGCGCAAGTAGAAGGTCTGCGTTACATCACTGACAATATGAAAGAATCCAAAGTTACCTGCATCTTAGCTGTGCCCCTGCTGCTGGAATCAGTCCACCGTCAGGTGTGGAGAAATATCCGTAAGCAAGGCAAAGAAAAACTTGTACGCCGTATGATGTCACTTACACGCGGTTTGAAGAAAATCGGCATTGATGTGCGTAAAAAAGTCTTTGGCTCCATCCACGATGCCTTTGGCGGTCATATGCGTACCTTCATTTCCGGTGGAGCAGCCATCGACCCGAAAATACTTGAGGACTTTTATGACTGGGGCTTTGTGGCCGTACAAGGCTATGGGCTGACTGAGTTCGCTCCGATTCTGGCGCTGAACCGGGAGAGACATTTCCGCCATGACTCAGCGGGTCTGCCACTGCCCGGCAATGATATCAAGATCATCAATCCCAATGAAAACGGCATCGGCGAAATTGTCGGACGCGGCGCCAACATGATGCTGGGTTACTATGAGGCGCCTGAACTGACTGCAGAAGCGATCGTAGACGGTTGGTACCATACCGGTGATATGGGTTACATCACCGATGACGGGTTCCTCATCATTACCGGACGCAAGAAAAACACTATAATTACCAAGAACGGAAAAAATATTTTCCCTGAAGAGCTGGAGGCAGTTCTCAACCGTAACCCCGAAATTGCTGAAAGCGTTGTATCTGCTGAGCCCAGAATCAACGGTGACCATTTGATCGTAGTAGAGATTTTCCCTGACAAGGAGGGTGTCGAAGAGCGCTTGGGCAAGGAAGCGAGCGATGAGCAAGTTTTAGACTTGATGAAAGAACTGGTCAAAGATCTGAACTCGAAAATCCCCACCTACCAGGGTATTCGCGACGTGAGAATCCGAGATACCGAATTCCCCAAAAACACATCGCGCAAAATCCTGCGAGACTACAGCAAAAAAGAAGCTATCTGATAATTGGATAAGTCCCTTATAATACACCGGATTCTGTCGGCTGACAGGATCCGGTTTTTTTGTCGCTTTAATTGAGAAACAGGACTATTCCAAAAAAAACAAATCCCGAGACTGAGAGTCTCAGGATTTGCGCTACTCTTTATTTTAGTTCTAATCAGTAGGAGGCAAAGAGCCAGAATGATTCATTAATAGTGATTTCGCCGCTTCTGTCACCCTCAGCCGTCCCGCCTTCAGGAGCAG
>JAQWBU010000036.1 GCA_028706195.1 Eubacteriales bacterium | reverse complement strand
AACTTGACAACGTTGCATATAACCTCCGAATTTATCTATTTTAGTCTATATTAAAGCGAGAAAATATACTAGGATGTTCTCCTCTTGTATCATAGGATGAAACTGTTAAATCCTCTGGATATTATGATAATAAATTATTGGAAAGATTAATGAACAAAAATTCACAAACTAAATTTGCTTCGCAGGCTTTAGGCTGTAAGACCAACCAATATGAGATGGACGCCCTCAATAACGAGGCGGCAGCTGCTGGTTTTCAGGTCGTGTCTGCAGATGAGTTTGCAGATGTCTATGTATTGAATTCTTGCACGGTGACGGCTGAAGCTGGACGCAAATGTCGGCAAATGCTGAGACGTTATCGTAAGCAAAATCCGGACGCGCTCATTGTCTGCAGCGGCTGTCATTCGGAGCTTTATGATCTGGGAGCCCTCTGCGATCTTGCTATTGGTACTGTAGGCCGCTCTCACCTGCTGAACAAAATCAAAAGAAAACTTGAAGAAAAGAGGAATTCGAACGAGAAGTCAGGACAAGTGGAAAGCTTAGTTTTTGATAGCAGCAACCCCTTGTGGTCGCAGTATGAAGAACTTCCCGGCACTGCCTTTCCGGAGGAAACCAGAGCCTATCTGAAAATCCAGGATGGCTGTGATAATCACTGCTCCTATTGCGCCACTACAATGGCGCGCGGGCCCGCGCGCAGCCGTAAAGTGGAAGCAATTCTGTGTGAAGCAGAGAAACTTGTGGCTGCCGGCTACGGCGAACGTGTGCTCACCGGAACTAACCTCAATTCCTATGCCTGCGATTGGCGAAAAGACCCTGAAGCCCCGACTCTGATCGATTTGTTGGAGGACTTGAATCAGATTCCCGGTCTGATCCGTCTGCGCCTGAGTTCACTGGACGCGGCGGGAATTATATCAGACGAATTTATGAGGCGTTATGCCAAACTAGATCGCGCCTGTCCTCATTTTCACCTTTCGTTACAAAGCGGCAGTGACAAAATTCTCAGGTCTATGCGGCGTCGCGACACGCGTTCCAGTTTTCGTGAGGCCGTAGGAATAATACGTAAATATCTGCCTGAAGCGGGTATAAGCACAGATATAATTGTCGGTTTCCCGGGCGAAACTAGACAGGATTTTCAGGATACTTTGGATTTTTGTGAGGAAATGGAATTCATGCGCATTCATGTGTTTCGTTTTTCACGTCGTGAGAACACTGCGGCTTATGCCATGACTGATCAGGTGCCGGGAGATGTGAAGCGCGAGCGGGCGGGGCGCATGCATGATTTGGCGGAAACTTTGGCCAGAAGAACAATTGACGAAAGCCTGGGTCAGAGCAGAAGTGTTTTGGCAGAAAGAGAAGACGAACAAGGCAGATGGCATGGTTATACGGAAGATTACCTTCCGGCAATTGTTGTGCCTGACCCTCTTGTCGGCATATCAAGAGGCGACTTGCTTCAGGTCAGATTGTGCGAGCGTGAGGACTCATTCGTAATAGCTGCAGTCTCTGATTGATGTTAAACTGTAAAGCAGATGAAAATGGAGGGATTTTAATGGATCATGGAGATACAGCACGCTTCGAAATAGTTACAGATCGTAAGAAGCAAGCTCACGACATTATGGCGGAAGTGATGGTTTCGCTGGAAGAGAAAGGCTACAATCCGATCAATCAGCTTGTTGGCTATTTCCTCTCCGGAGATCCTACATACATCACCAATCATAAAGGGGCTCGCGGAGTGATCAGACGCATGGAGCGCGATGACCTGCTGGCAGTGATTATCAGCCACTATGTCGAGAGTCTCGAATAGTCAGCATGAGAGCTCTGGGGATTGACTTCGGTTTACGCCGTGTCGGTATAGCCTTGAGTGATCCTTTGCGCATAGTCGCTTCAAGGCACTCGACGCTGAATTGGAACGGCAAAGATTTGGATGCGCTGTTAGAGCGTATCTTAGATCTCTGTGATGAAAACAAAGTGGACACAATCGTTGTCGGTTATCCTTTGCGGACCGACGGTGAAAAAAGTCCCATGACTGATATGACTGTGAACTTTGCCGAGCAACTCCGTGCAAGCGAACTGGAAGTGATACTAGTCGATGAGAGATACACATCTTTGCTGGCAAATCAAATACTTCAGGAAACAAAAAAGAATAAAGGACGCGACAAAGGTCTGGTTGATCGTATTGCCGCTGAGATAATTCTGCAGGATTATCTGGAAAGTGAACGAGATTGTTCACTATAAGCTACACGCGTTAACTGGCATCTGCTATAATCTGCCCTAAGCTCAGGAAACACATATTCAGATAACAGCTTATGCTTATGCGCGTTGTCGGTACATGATCTGAGTGTAAGTATAAATAAGAGGAGGAAATTTAAGATGGATTTCTTAAAACTCTACTACCAACCTCATCATGACGGCTGCGGTCATGATCATGATGAGCATGATTCTATGGATGAAGCTTTCGAGGATGCAGAGATTGTTCTGATCGATCCCGACACGAATGAAGAATTTTCCTTTATTTTCTATGACAATTTTGTCTTTGAGGATGAAGAATACTGCGTACTGGTTACACAGGATGATGAGGATGACGAAGAGTCCTTTTCATGGCTGATCATGAAGTACAGCTGTGATGAAGCGGGCGAAGAGTCTCTTGTCAGTCTGGATGAGGAAGATGAAGACCGCATCTACGCAGTGTACGAAGCCATGCTCGATGAAATGGACGAAGACGAGGAAGAGGAGAATGAAGAGGAGTAAAGCTTCTTCAAGCTCCGGCAAGAAACCAGAACATCGTCCAATGGGGCGAAAACGCAGCATTGATGATGATGTTCTGGCAGTTTTAATCGATGAGCGTTCGGGACGTGAGTACTATGTCTCCATGCTCGATAGTTTTCCTTACAAGGGTCGCATTTATTCGGTTATGTATAATTACGAACCTGATGATGGCTTCCGTCGTGATCCGGAAATCGTGATTATGCGTTCATGGCGTGATGATAACGGAGAACAGCTGTTTTCTTCGATCAGGGATCGCAAGGAATTAGATGCGGTTTTCGATGTGTTCTTCAATCGCTATGCAGAGTCGATTACTTCAGATTCATGAGTTTACAGATCGGGCATTGAACCTTGTTTATCCAGCTAAAAGAGCTGGCTCAGCACAGCTCTGATTGGAGGGGAAGATATGTCATGGCGGGGACGGCCAAATCCAACTAATGTGGAATCAATGTCTGAGAAAAACAAAGACAGAGAAAAACGACTAGTACAACAGCAATTTCCGGTTTCTTCCGTGCTATTGCCCGTATTTTTTCTGTTTCTTCATCAGATTGTTCTCAACATCATGGCATATTTACGGATTTTCTTCTATGCAAGGAGTTCAGGTCTTGCGGGTGATGATTTATCACGGGTGTTTAGCAGACCTGAAATATTTAACGAATATTTACTTGCCTCGGATGCGCAAAATTATGGTTCAATCTGGGCCATGATTATTCTTATACCGCTTTATCTGGTGTATCTTTTCTTTCGCCGGCGCAGAGATCCTGACATATTTCGTCTCCGAAAGCAAAGCTTTTCAACTTATGCAGAGAGTGCAGCGCTCATCATCGGTACCCTTGGACTGACGCAGCTCTGGATGACATTCCTGCTCTTGTTTCAGGAAGCGGATAATTTTGTCGGCCGGGCACTGCGGGACTACCTCAAACAAGCTGAAATGCTGACTTCAGCCGAGAGCGAACTTTGGATACAAATCATCGCTTTGGTTATATTGATACCGATTGCTGAAGAATTACTGTTCCGAGGTATCATTCAGGGTGAGCTCTCATTGCGCTTTTCCCGCACTACTACAATTATTATCAGTTCACTTATTTTCGCACTCTTTCATTTCGATCTCATTCAGGGAAGCTATGTTCTATTCGCGGGTATAATTCTGGCTCTGGCGTATGAATTATCAGACAATATTCTTGTTCCCATTTTTATGCACATGATATTCAACTTAATCGGAGGCGGTGTATTGCAAAGAATCTTAGATCTGGATGAGCGCGGAAGCAGTATTCTTGTGCTTATTTTGCTCGCTTTCATTCCGTTTGCAATTTCTATCCTGATTATATGGTTCCGCCGAGAAAAGAATAAACGTGGAAGTGGATTCTATGGCTTTGAAAATAATGGCGGTGACATAAGATGAGATGGTTAACACGACATCTTCCGGAGCGTTTTCATAAGCGTACTTTGGTCGTGTCCATCATCGTCATTTTAGTGGTAGCTATGCTGGTCGGCCTGGTGTTGTGGTCCGCGAGGGCCTATGTCGCCCCGGAAAATACTACTACTTTTCTTATGCCTCAGAAGCAGGACGGACAAGTAATTACGGGGCTGGGTGTGAATTTGCAGAATTTGCCTTCTGCGAATTTAATCCGTAACGGAGCTTTTGATCAGCCCCTGGTTCAAACACAATATCTGGTCAATGGAGGCAGTGAGGACAAGTTTTCCGTTACTGCCTCTGAATCTATTGGCAATCTCCCGCTTGCTGATGATTTTTTCAGGGGGGCGGATATCAATATTTACCGTTCTGACCAGGATGGATTGCAGAAACTTCATTCTGCCACAATCACTGATTATGAAATCGGTCGCTTGCTAAATCAGATCAGTTTGGAGCTGCCAACTAGCTTAAATGATGTTCACTGGTACGATTTTGCGGAATCAGATTCTATCACTGAGCGCGTTGTGGCAGTGGGATCTGACGGCACTTTGCTTTCCATCGGAAGGTCGGGCGAGACAAAGGTAATTAGATCAGGTCACGAGGACAACATTACATCTATTGTTTACGGCAGTGATGGCTTTCTGGCAGTAGATCTTGGTGGCAGGTTCTATGTATCGGACGATGGCCTGGATTTCAATGAACTGGACCTGCAAGGAAACGGGCCTTTGCTCGATGTAGCTTATCGGGCAGACGCCGGCGGTGCTTCCGGCTTCTATTTGGTGGCCGGGCAGTCGGGTCAATTGTATTTAGGTAGGAACAGAGAATTTGAACTGCTCGAACTGGAGTTTGAAGAAAGTCTGAATGCATTGGTAGTACCTGAAGAAGGTATCATGTACGCTCTGGGTGACAAGGGCACAGCCTTATATTCACACAATGGTATCGATTGGCTGCAGGATGAAACTCTGGCCTCGGGCAAGAATTGGCTTTGCGGTGACGCGACCGAGGATGTTATGTTTTTTGCCGGAACTGAAGGTCTCATGGCTATTAAGCACGGCGATAGTGATTTTGAGGTTCTTGACCCTGAGCTCCTGACGCCGGTTTTGGGAATCGGGCACGACTTCGAGTTAACACCTGATTCGAGACTTGAAATACTCTGGCCGACTTTGCAGGAAGTGAGTCTCTTTACTTCTGAACACATAATAATGATCAGCGAGTCGGGCAATGCCTTTCAGTCGCTGAATCAGGCTGACGACTGGGAACGGGTCAGTACTGATGATAATTCTGCAGCTGCTATGACTAACATGGATCGTCTGCCATCAGGGCGTGTCTTTATTGCGAAGCAGGACGGAAGTATTGACTGGGCTACTTTTTCCTCTGTGTTCACATTTGCTCCGACTCTTCCTTCCGGTATCCTGTCCGGTGACTACGTGACAGTAGATTTAGAAACTCCCATAGCGATAAACACTGCGCAATTACCTGAGCTTTATCCGGAAACGGATGTCCAGCCGGGGGAATGGTTGGTTTCCGGAAGAGCAGCAGCCTCAGCAGTAGCACTTTCTGATACCGGATATGTCGAAAGCTCCGAAATGTTTTCCGGTGGCAGGCCACGGGATAGTGTGCTGCGTCTTAATACCGCTGCAAATGAAGTTGATACTGCTTATAGCAGTGATGACGCTCGTCTGGATCAGCAGAAACTGTTTTCGCTGCGGCGCAAGGCCTTGATTTCAGATCAGTTCTTAAACCCGATGCGTCCTCATCTGGATCTACGCCTGGTACAGAAAATTGATACGACGAAACTGATCCGATCAGTTGAACCTTCTGTTTATCCGCTGGAATTGGATGTTTATCTTGAAGGGGAGATACTGGGTCCATTGGAAATCTGGATGTCAGGATCAGATTTTGAAGTCAGTGAAGAAATTTACTTGAGACAAGGCTGGCAACACATTAATGTTTTGCTCCTGCTGCCGAGACCAATAGAAACTCAGGATGAGGTTTTTTTCAACATAGGCTTTGCCGGTAAAGGCACCATCTGCCTCGATAACATATTTTTAGGGCGTACAGACGAATCGCCAAATGACATGTCTGCTTTGGCACGAAATATCGCTGAAAATGCTCCGAAGTTCCCGGTGTTGCGACTGGATTGTGTTCCCATTGGCAAGCCGGGCTACAAGGCTGTTTCCTGGGTGCTTCCTGAAGGAGAGACCAGCTTTCAATCTCCTCAGTCCAATGGCTATGAGCGTCATAATCTCGGAGCTGTCCTTAAACTGTCAGAAGCTGTTTCAGCTTCGCCATGGCTGGTGCTTGATACCAGAGCAGGTGAAGAAGAAATCCATAATTTATTAGATTATCTGGCAGGATCCGCTTTGTCGGGCTATGGCAAAATCCGAGCCAATGATGGAATGCTCGGCCGCTGGACGGATGTGTTCGATCTCGTTTATATAGAAGTTGTTGATACTGCTGATACACTGCCTTCAGACCGCTTAAAGGCTCAACGCGTAGATTGGGTGGTAGATCAGTGTCAGAGATCGCCTGTTTATGAGGAAATAACAAATAAGCTCGTTTTCATAGATGGTATGGAATATGAAGAAGGCGGTTTACGAACCAACGTAGACTTTCATGCCAGCACACTGCAAGCAGATCAGAGGCTGAGCGGCAGTGCTGAATTGGAAAACTTTTTGACTGACTGGAAGCAGTCACTGCCGCGTCGTGCTATTGTGGGCAGTGCTTTCAGGCCCGAATTGATTTCTTCACTTGCTTATGAAAGCACTGCCACTAACTCAGTGCGCCTGGCAGATCTGGCTGCTTTAAGTTTGTCAGGTCTGGGAAACGAAACAGAATTGCTACTGCTGGATGTAAATATGCTGGATCAGACCTATTATGAAGGGGACAATATCCAGACTGCAGTTCTCGAGCTGGCAGATTCACTGAGTGGTTCCAATGCTTTTGAAAGAGCTGGACGTGAGCTGACTCATGATAGCAGCAGAGAGACTGAGACTCTGCCTGAAAGCGGCCCGGATATTGGCAGTCCGAAAGAAAGTGAGAATTACAGCCTTATGCTTTTCTCCTTCAAAACTGAAGAGGGATACTTGCTGGTGGCTGTGAATCTAGGGGAAAATGCAGAGCAATTCGTACTGAGAGGACTGCCGGAGTCTGAATTGATCACACAAAGGAGATATGACAGCAGCGGCAGACTTATCGGAGAAGATCAGCAGACACATGGCAGGAGTTATTTCTCGGTCATGCCTGGTGCATTTGTTGTCTTGAGGGTGGAACTTGCTGACTGATACCTGGCTGCGTGAAATTTCCGGATCTGAGAAAACTGGAGAGGAAACAATGATTGAACGAGTGGGCTTTATCAGTGATACTCATGGGAGTCTACCTGATACGAAAAGAGCTATGGAAATACTGGCACCCGTGCAGTTGTGGGTTCACTGCGGAGATGTACTTTATCACGGGCCGCGCAATAAAATTCCGGAAGGATATACTCCTGCTGATCTGGCAGAGTTTTTGTCGTACATCCGGGAAGATCAGCTCATCTACGTGCGTGGCAACTGTGATGCCGATGTGGATGAGCAAGTTATAGGCCGCCCCTTATCATATGACCGCAGAATAATAGACATCGGGTCATTCAGAATTTTGGCACTTCATGGTTTTCTTGAAAGTGAGGCTGAAAGGGTGAGACTTGCGCAGGACTTAGCAGCCGACTTGCTGGTGTCCGGTCATACTCACAGGGCCGTCTTGAAAGAGGAAGGCGGTATAGCTGTTTTGAATCCCGGCAGCACTACTCTGCCTAAAGACGATGCAGCTTCGGCCGCTGTCCTTGATCTGCGCAGCGGAGAGATACAAGTGCGCAGTCTCGATGACTCAAGAGTACTGATGAATTTATACTTGAGACCGCAAGATAAGAGACCACAGTCTAAAGACGAGGCGAATTCATTGCCCGGGTATATATATTATTCAAATGCTGCCCGCTACAGCGGGCGCCAAGACTAATTGAAGAACAGGTGATATATGGAATGGCTTGAGTTATTAAAGTCAATAGTTTATGGGATCGTCCAAGGCATAAGTGAGTGGTTGCCAATCAGCAGCACCGGACATCTTATTTTGCTCGAGAAATGGCTGCCGCTTAATGTGGGGGCTTCTCCGGCGCAGGCATCTCAGTTTTTCTCCTTATTCATGACAAGCCTGCATCTGGGCTCAATAATGGCGGTTGTTGTTAATTTCTGGCCCGAGCTCTGGCCTTTTAAACGGCGGGAAACACTGGTTTCATCAGTTCAGACCATAGACGAATCTGAGTACATATCCTTATTCTCTGATGCTGTTCTGATAAGTCGCTCCCAGCTGCGCATGTGGATAAACATTTTGATTGCCGTTATTCCTGCTGCGATTGTGGGTTTGCTTTTTCAGGATGATTTTGAAAGACTTTTTTACAATCCATTTTCGGTTGCTGTGGCCCTGATTGTGGTGGGTATAGCTTTCATCCTGGTGGAAAACTATATCACAGGTAAAAACAGTAAAATCAAAGAGATGGATCAAATCAACTTGCGCATTGCCTTTGCGATCGGTTTGTTTCAGGTTATCGCGGCAGTTTTTCCGGGCACATCGCGCTCCGGCATTACGATCTTAGGCGGACTGTTAATCGGCCTGTCGCGACCTCTGGCGACGAAATTCACCTTTTATCTGGCTGTTCCGGTAATGATCGGAGCCAACGTGCTCAAGCTCTTCCGTTATGATGCCGGTGTTAACAGCAATCAGCTAATCATTATTTTTGTTGGTATGCTGACTGCGTTCCTGGTATCAATATTTGTGATTCGAGCTTTGCTCAAGTACATCAGAACCAATAATTTTAAGCCTTTTGCCTGGTATCGTATAGCTTTGGGTATACTCGTTATTGTGGTGAACATCCTGTGATATACTTTATCGGGACTTTTCCTCGAAAGCTTAAAAGGTGAAAAATTATGAATAAAAACATTGATTGTGAAAACCTGATGACACGTGAACGCTTTATTTCTCTACTGGATAATCTGGAGATCCCTGACCAAAAAGTTACGGCTCGAACAAGGGCCAGATGGAATAACTTATGCAAGCCCGTTGGTTCTTTTGGCCAACTGGAACTTTTGCATCAGCGACTTGCTGCGATCGAAGGAACAACAGATCCCTCGATTACGCCTCGCGCAGTCTTTGTCTTTGCTGCAGATAACGGCATTGTAGCTGAAGGAGTCACTCAATGTGGTCAGGAAGTCACTGCTCAGGTCATGCGAAATATTGCTGCAGACAAAGCAACAATAAATATTCTTGCCCGCTCCAGCGGAACTGCAGTTATTCCGGTTAACCTGGGTGTCCGGGATCTCAGTGATGAGGACGGTATTGTTCACGTTGAGGTAAAATCAAACGGCACTGAAAGCTTTGCGCAAACTGAAGCCATGAGCGAAGCAGAGATGATGCTGGCAATCCAGTTGGGGTATGAAATGGCTGCGGGAGCTGTGAATAATGGTTATAAGCTCCTGATAGCAGGCGAGATGGGGATTGGTAATACCTCCACTTCAACAGCCCTGCTGGCGGCTCTCGAAGAAACGACTGCTGCCTCAATCTGTGGAAGAGGTGCCGGGCTTCCCGACGATAAATTTCTGCGTAAGCAGGAAATCATATCAGCAGCATTAAAAAAGCATAATTTATCAGCTGCGGATCCTTTGACAGCGCTTCGGACAGTGGGCGGTTTTGATATTGCTGCTATGGTAGGATTTTACGCTGCTGCAGCCATCAATAAAACCCCTGTTATTCTGGACGGTCTCATTACACAAGTGGCGGCGGTTGTCCTGCATAAACTTCAGCCTAATATCAGCCACTATCTTTTTGCCGGCCATGAGGCCTCTGAGCCAGGGTGCGAATTGGCTCTTCGATCTCTCGGCCTGACGAGCATCCTTGACTTGGATTTGCACCATGGCGAGGGCACAGGTGCGATTTTGGCTTTACCTCTGCTTGACTATACGATCAATATTTACCGCGAATCCGATACGTTTGATGAAGGCGGAGTGGAACCCTACGAGGTTTATGATCAGCCATGATTACTGTATTTTTCGGCGGAGCTTCCAGCGGGAAATCTGATCTCGCAGAAGCTTTTGCCCTATCTTTAGACAATTTTCCGATCAAATATCTGGCCACACTACGTGAGGAAAATAATCAGGAAAATGAAGACAGAATCAGAGAGCACCAAAGAAAACGCGAAGGTTTGCCCTATGAAACCCTGCTTACTCCAACTCCCGAAGAAGGAATGCGTTTTCTTGCTCAATGTCAGGATAAGACTGTCTTGCTTGACTGTCTTGGGGTAATGGTAGCCAATACGAAATTTACCTATCAGCACGAAAAATCCACTTTTGTAGAAAGACCAAATGCAAGCGTGTGTGAAGAGATTATCCACTATCTGGATGAACTCAACAACACGTCACGTCATCTTATTGTAGTTACTCCAGATATATTTTCCGGAAACTGTGAAGAGGCAGAATCCAGCCAGAACTATATGCACTTGTTGGGGGATATCAACAGGAAACTGGTCAAAAAATTTAACGCCGATTTCGTAGAAGTAAAAGCAGGCTTGCCTTTAGCACATCGTTGTGAAGGCAAGGAACTTTCAAATTTTCTGAAGGGTTTTCAAGAATGAAGAAGATGCTTGGCAGTCTTGTTCTTTCTCTGAGCATGTTTACCACGTGCCCCTTGCCTCGGCGTGACTATGATGCTGAATCTCTTTCTTATATGATGGCTTTTTTTCCAGTGGCAGGACTATATGTTTCAACTGTCGGCGCCGCCACTTATTATCTCAGCGGTTTGCTGGCAATCTCCTCAATTTTGCGTGCAGCTTTGGTTTTAGTTGCGGTATGTGTGGCCACAGGTGGCATACATCTCGACGGGTTCTCTGACGCAAGCGATGCATTTTTTTCGCGGCGCGATGCTAATAAGATGCTGGAGATAATGCACGATGTCCACATAGGCGCTTTTGCCGCCATTTCACTCGTTCTGCTTTTATTACTGCAATTTGCTGCTTTGCAGAGTATCATCGCTACTTCGGATCTAAGAATAATTATTGCTGTCTTCATTCTGCCAATCCTGTCCCGCTCTCTGTCCGGACTTTATTCGTTAAACCTGCCCAGCGCCCGTTCCAACGGCATGCATCACGATTACCGCCAAAACAGTTCCGGGACAGTCCGTGGAATATTGATTGTTTTTCTGCTTATTTCCGCTGCGGGGCTCATAGTTTCCGCACATTACTCTGGACTGATTTCTCTTATTTTATGTTTGTTAACAAGCTGTTTATTCGCGCGCTTCTCCCTAAAGCGATTTAAAGGCGCGACCGGAGATCTGGCTGGTTTTCTGCTTGTTACGTTGGAAACTATAGCTTTACTAAGCTTAGCTCTAAGTCATAACTTGCCTGCATGGTTCTGAGAGTAGGTATAAATGGTAGAAAGAACAGTAGTAGTCTTTGGCGGACAATATCAAGGAAAACATGAATACATTAGAGATAATTATCCGGATGCTGATAAAATTATCACGGTAGATTACAAATTACTTAAAGACATTCAAAGTCTCTATCTAAGTGAAAACACTCCAGATGAATTATCGGATATATTTGACTTTCCAGTGGAACAAACAGGCGAGTCAATCCTTTTCTTTGACTCGACTCAGTGGCCACATGACGGATTGCTTGAAAATGCTTTGCTGGATCCGAAATTTTGGGACTGCTTAGTGAATTCTTTATCAAATGCTGAAAAATATCTGATTTTGCTTTTTTGTATCGATGAGATTGCATGTGGCACCATACCCGCGGAACGGACAGCGCGGCGTCTCAGAGAAGTTCACGGCAGCTGGCTGCAGTGGGTATCAGCAAAATCCGACGAAGTGATTCGAATAGTAGCAGGTCTGATCCAGCGTCTAAAATAGTTGACGCCTGTAGCAAATGTTTCAGCTGCATGAACCTCACTCATCAAAAGCTTTGACTTAGTATATAATGCTATAAACTATGCAAAATAAGTGCATGCAAGAGGAGGAAAACGAATGGATAAATATGTATGTGACGTCTGTGGCTATGTTTACGATCCCGAGATAGGAGATCCCGATGGCGACATTGAGCCGGGTGTAGCATTTGCAGACCTGCCTGAAGATTGGGTGTGCCCACTCTGCGGAGCGCCTAAAGAAGATTTTTCGCTCATAGAAGAATAGTGCGCAAACAAAACAAAGAAGCCGGCATTGTGTCGGCTTCTTTTTTGAAAGGAAAAAAATGAACATACAAAAAATCAGTGATCGTGTTCTGTCGTTAGGTGCAGCAGACCCTGATTTGCAGTATTTTGATAAATTGATGCCTACGCCGTATGGGACGACTTACAATAGTTACATCGTGCGCGGCAAAGAAAAGGTCGCCTTGCTAGACCCGGTACAGGCCAATACTGTTCATCAATTATTGTCTAATCTTGCAGCTGCCGGAATAGACCACATCGACTATATCTTAATTTTGCATACAGAACAGGATCATTCCGGATCAACAGAACTGCTTTTGCATCGCTTTCCTGAGGCGAAGCTGGTCGGTTCAGCCAAAGTAGCTGAATTCATTGAGATCCACCTCAACATTCCAGCCAGCGAGGTGCAGATAATCGCAGAGAATGAAACGCTGGATCTGGGTGGATTAGGACTCACCTGCCTGCCGATTCCTTTTGCTCACTGGCCCGACAATACAATGTATTGGCTGGAAGAGGAGAAGATACTCTTCAGCTCTGATCTCTATGGCAGTCACTACGCAGCGCTTCCTCATAAAGCGGCTGATGAGGCCATTCAAATGGAGACGACCAGATCATATTTCGCTGAGATCATGATGCCGACCAGAAAACAGGTCGCACGCCATGTGGCAAAAACCAGAGAACTGGATCCGGCAGTGATCTGCCCTGCACATGGACCTATGTGGTTTGAACCTGATAAAGTCCTGTCGCTCTATGAATATTTTGTCTCGGATAAAGTACAACGCCGTGTTGTCATGCCGCTTGTCTCTATGCATGACAGTACGAAAATCATGGCCTATTATCTGGCGGATAAACTGGAAGAACTAGAAGTGCCTGTAAATATTCATCATTTGGATAGTCCAAATCATGATTTAAGAATATCAATGGGCGAGGTGGTGGAAGACGCTGTTGATGCTGCCTGTCTGATTATGGCTGCACCAACTGTTCTGACCGGTCCACATCCGTCTGCCGGCGCCTTGGCCTTAATGATCAATGCCTTTAAACCCCCTCTGAAATACATTGGATTGATCGGATCATATGGCTGGGGCAGTCAGATTGAAAAGCGCGTTTATGATCTTTTACCTCAGATAAAAGCGGAAAAATTGGAAACTCTTCTAGTCAAAGGTTTGCCAACAGAGGGCGATTACAAGCTTCTGGATGATTACGCACAAATGCTAAAGGATAAATTGATGTCTTTGTCCGCTGATGAAGTTTTCTGAGATAATAAGTAGAGATTATCTGAATGAACCGCTGCAGCTGCAGCGGTTTATTCATTTTCGAGCAAAATTTGCAACATTACAGAATAGAATTTCTCCGGATTGCGTTTGAAGGAAAAAGCCGCTTTGCGCGCCAATTCTTCTGTCGGAAGTTCGAGCTCAACACTGAAAGAATCACCTTGCTCACTT
>JAQWBU010000035.1 GCA_028706195.1 Eubacteriales bacterium | reverse complement strand
CTGCGACAGCTTTGGCCAGCAAAGTCTTGCCGGTTCCGGGTGCGCCTACGAGAAGTATACCCTTGGGAATTTTCGCGCCCAGCTCCGAATATTTTTTCGGATTGCGCAGGAAATCAACTACTTCCTACAATTCAGCCTTTTCTTCTTCAGCGCCGGCGACATCGTCGAAGTTCACTTTGTTTTTGCTCGGATCATTGAGCTTGGCTCTACTTCTGCCAAATGACATGGCGGATTTGCCGTCTCCGGACTGCCGCGAGTAAGAAACGTAAATGAAAGCGCCTATAGACACCATCAGGAGCACCAGAAATACAAGATTAATAATGCCGCCCACGTCAGTAGGCTGATTGAAGTCGAAACTTTCAATTTTCCCTTCCTGAGCTGCATCCAGGAATTTTTCCAGATACATTTCTACAGCTGTGGCCGGTATGGCTTTCTGTATCTGAGCGGGTTTACCGTCCTTAACAGCTTTTTCAGTCAAGGTGAGCTGCAAAGTGGTACCGTCGAGCAAAATTGTCTCAACGTCCCCGTTTTCTATATATTCTTCAACCTCAAAGAGGGTGACCGATGGTTCACGCGTTTGATTTGACATATACATAGTCAGAAGCAAAATTCCGACCATTAGAATCAAATAAAACGATGTGCCCCTTGATCTTCTTTTCATGTTTATCCTTTACTTAACTTTATTCAGTTTATTAAATATTACCAGCAACTTAACTTTTAGCTATTAGTATCGTCTTCATCTCTTAATACTACAACTTCCGGCAGATTTCGGTAACGTCCATTCAGATCCAGTCCATATCCTACTATGAATTCATCGGGAATTTCTTTGCCTACATAATCAATATGGATCGGAGCAACACGACGTGAAGGTTTATCAAAAGCTGTGCAAATACGTATGCTTGCTGGATTACGGGTCGAAAGCAGATTCTTCAGATGACTCAAAGTAAGTCCGGTATCGACAATATCTTCAACAATTATGACATTCTTGCCGGATATGTCATAATCGAGGTCTTTGTGAATCTTCACCACGCCCGTACTTTGTTCGCCTTTATAACTTGAGGCTGCCATAAAATCTATCATGCAAGGGAGATCTATATGGCGCGCCAGATCAGCCAGAAACATGAATGATCCTTTCAGGACGCAGATCAGATAAACCTCATGCCCTGCGTAGTCAGCAGTTATCTGTTTTCCGATGCGCTCGCAAAACTCTTCTATTTGTTCCTTTGATACCAGTAAATGGTCAACAACTTTACCCATAATGAACCTCCTGATGGCTTGTATTTTTAAGTGAGAAGTCATGCATAGAATAACGACGGATTACTGGAGGTATTCTATCACAACTGCTCATTATTTAGTAGTAAAACACGTGATTCTGATACTTCTGCCACAACGCTTTGTGGCAAATAATGCAGACGCTGTTTTTTATCCCCATGCACAGCATTATTTATGGACGAACTAAGTGCCGACAGATGCGCACTGCTAATTTCCGCCTGGTCTGTAGACAGCTCATTCCTGTAATGTTTTTCTAAGTAAATACGCAAAATGCGTTTTTGAATGGCAGGTTCCTGATCAGCCAAGAATACGGTCGACAGGCTTCCGTCAGGCAATAACGCTGATTTTGCAGCATTTTCAGCTAAATCACTTAGATAATCTTCATCTTCGCGAGCAGAGTTAATGTAGCGCAGAAGAACCGGGGTGACATCGTAGTTCAAAAGATCTGTCCACAGTGGCAAGAGATGATGCCGAATGCGATTACGCAAAAACTCGTCTGAGAGATTTGTTTCATCCTCACGCCAGGCAATATTTTCCGCCAGAGCTATTTCTCTTAACTGCTCTTCGCGCATCTCCAGCAAGGGACGAATTATGTAATCGTCAGAGATCCGCATAGTGCTGACACCTCTGCTGCCGGAACCACGACCCAAATTCAAAAGAAATGTTTCAACTGCATCATCTGCGTGATGAGCCAGAGCAATGCGGCAGGAACCTTCAGTACCCGGTGAATATTTCGTGATCAGATCGCGAAAAAATTCATGTCTGGCTACGCGTCCGGCTGCTTCCAGACTCAATTTCCTCTCCTGAGCTAAAGCAGGGACGTCGACTTTTCTGACATCCAACTCAATCTTTTCCTGAGAGCAGAGATTTCTGACAAATTCTTCGTCCTCATCTGCTGTGAGAGGACGAATATTGTGATGCAAGTGGCAAGCCGATAGCCTGAAATCAATCTCTTCACGATAAAAGAGCAGAAAGTTGAAGAGCATTACAGAATCAAGACCTCCCGAGAGGGCACAAATAATATGATCAGCCGGCAAAATCAAAGAATTACTTTCAACTGTTTCGCTGATTGATTTAAAAAAATTGTAGCTGGATCTTGAATATGAAATCATGCTCTTACTAGAAAGGCACCTCCGGCAATGTATCTTCAGTATCGTAGAAAGTCATGAGTGCAGGCTTAAATTCCAATATAGTCTTGCGAGTCTGACCCTGACGGTTCTTCTCTACAATGAATTCGACATCAATCGCTTCTTCAGAGAAATCCCCTTCCTCATCTGCGGGCTTATGAAGAAACATAACCACGTCAGCGTCCTGTTCGATCGAGCCGGATTCACGTAAATCGGCCAATCTGGGTTGACGACCGCTTTTGTCAATCTCGCGATTCAGCTGGGAGAGCGCTATAACCGGGACATCCAATTCACGAGCCATAACTTTCAGAGTTCGTGATATCTCAGCTATCTGCTGCTGACGGTTTTCAGCCAGAGAACGCCGGCTTGCACTGCCCATCAACTGGAGATAGTCAACAATCACCAAATCCAATGAGTGCTGCAACTGTAACTGACGGCAGCGGGCATGGATTTCAACTGCGGATATAGCTGACCTGTCATCGATAAAGATCTTCTTGTTATAGAGATCACCCAGCGCCTTTCCGATTTGCTGCCAGCTGGCTTCATCCTTCATTCTTAAAGATTCAAGCTTTTGCAGCGGCATCAGAGAGCGCGAAATGAGTATACGTGTAGCCACCTCAGCTTTACTCATTTCCAGGCTGAAAATAGCCACCGTGGCATCGTCAAAACTGGCGACATTGTGGCCGATGTTTAGTACCAGTGAAGATTTACCGATACCCGGCCTTGAGGCGAGGATATAAAGACCGCCTTTGCGTAAACCACCAAGAATCGAATCAATGCTGGAAAAGTGCGTACTTAACTGGCGCGGAGATTTACCGCTGGCACGTTCTTCAAGCTCACGGACGCGTTCTCTCAGAACAACCCCGATACGTTCAAAACCGGCATTATCATTGTTTTCACGAATCTGATAAATTTTCTGCGCTGCCAGTTGAATCAAAGTGGAAGCATCTTCATTTGAGGAGTAGCAGAGACTGATAATTTCGTCCAAAGCGAAAATCAGCTGACGTTTCTCGGAATGATTGAGTACGACCTCGATGTACTGCGGGTAATTGGCCAGTATCGGCGTCTTATCCGGCAAAGATGCTATGTACTCATATCCGCCTGCTTTACCTATTTGATTATTTGACTCCAGATAATCGGTTACTGTCAAAATATCGCATACTTCACTACGCTCCGTCAGAGCCAGAATCGCATCAAAGATCAGCCGATGTTTCGGATCGTAAAAATCCTCAATCTTCAGATCACTCACGGCAGCTGACAGTTGCTCACTGCCATAAAGTGCACTCCCGAGAACTGATTGCTCAGCCTGGATTGAGTGCGGTAATGTCAGACCTTGCAGGCGTGTGGAAAGCTTGGGCTGCTTTTTTTCCAAGATTTTTTCTCCTCTTAGCGTCGGATCTACTCTTCTGACTCAACGACAATATTAAGCTTTGTAGAAATACTGGGATGCAGACGAATTGTTGCCTCGTAGGCACCTACAGTTTTAACGTTTTCAGACAGGCTTATGTCCCGCTTATCCAGATTATATCCTTCTTTTTGCAGAAGGTCAGTGATATTCTGAGCTGTAATGGTACCGTAAAGACGTCCGCCGGAACCTGTTTTGACTTTCATTTCAATGTTTTTGCCGGACAGCTCTTCAGAAATTTTCCGGGCTTCCTCCAACAGTTTTGCCTCCGTATCGGCTTTAGCCTGAGCTTTGGCTTTCACTTCATTCATGTTGGCGGATGTTGCAGGTACAGCTAAACCTTTCTTAAACAGAAAATTCTCAGCATAACCTCGCTTAACTTCCACGACCTCGCCGGCATGACCTAATTTCTTGACACCTTCTACCAGGATTACTTTCATATTGATTTTATAGGGTATTCAATATATTGACGGTCTTTAGACGAATATATTGTATTCCCTCTTGCCTCCTTGCTATTAATCTATATTTCTGAATCTTTATTCTAGCATGGATAAAAGAAATTTTTGCTTTATCCACAGTTGCTTTAGTTTTCTTTTCAAATAAAAAACTTGGCCGGCAATCATTTCACCGATTGCCGGCCAAGTTATTTTGCACCATCATAAAGACGGTAGATATCTTCTCAGAATTTCCTCTGTTTAGCGGATTATTCTTCCGTGTATGGCAGTAAGGCAACGTGACGCGAGCGTCGAATGGCATTGGTAAGTGCGCGCTGATGTTTGGCGCAGACACCTGTCATTCGGCGAGGCATAATCTTCTTGCTTTCTGATATATATTTTTCCAGAGTGCCGACATCTTTGTAATCAATACAGTCGACATGCTCTGCACAGAAAGCGCAATACTTTTTACGCCCGCGACCGCCACCATAACTGCGGCGTCTTCTGTTACTCATATTTACTCCTTAATTAAACTAATTTATCAAGTCATATCAAACGGCAAGGCTGTCTCGTCCTCATCCGGATCAGGCAGGAAGCCATCTCCACCACTACTTCTTGGCTGAGCACTCGGATAGTTGTTCGAGTAGCCACTGGAGTAGTCGTTCTGACCTTGCCCTTGTCCGTCATCAGAGCGCTTGGACTCACAGAAATATATCTGATCGACAATTACCTCTGTAATGTAGCGTCGCTGCCCTTCCTGATCTTCCCAGGAGCGGGGCTGAATCGTGCCTTCTACCAACATGCGATCTCCCTTATGGAAATAGCGATGGGCAAAGTCTGCGGTTTGGCGCCAGGCGACACAGGGAATAAAATCCGTAGGTCTTGTGCCATCTGCTGATTTGTAGCCTCTGTCACAAGCAAGTGTGAAATTAGCTACAGATACGTTGCTTTGAGTCGTTCTAATCTCGGGATCTTTTGTCAGCCGTCCCATTAAAATAGCCTTGTTCATTCAGCAGTCCTTTCTTCAGATGTCTGCTCCGCGTCTTCAACGGCGTCTGAAGCAGTCTCGACTGCCTCAGCTTCTTCTGAAGCTTGTTCAACGCTTTTTTCGACACTTTCAACAGTCTCTTCTTCGCTGATTACATCGTCTGCCTGAGCACTTTCGACGATCATCTGTTCGACCAGCTCTTCCGGATCTTCAACCGAAAATTTATCGATCTCTTTATCGCTCAGCTGCTTAACTGATGGCATGTAGTCATTTTCCGACACTGTAATCAAATAACGCAATACAAAGTCGGTAATTCTCAGTAGACTTTCAATCTTTTGTGGTTGATCGGGTTCAGCGTGGAAATGGATGATTACGTAGTAACCATCACGTAGATCCTGAATCTCATACGCCAGTCTGCGACGGCCCCAGATAAAGACTTCTTCGACTTCCCCTACTGCTTCAACAACAGCTTGTACACGGGTCATTTGTTCTTTCAGCGCTTCATCTGTCAATGTCCCATTAAGAACATAAAGCAATTCATACTTCTTTTTCATTAGTTCACCTCCTCTCGGTCAATTGGCCCTGCTAAAGGCAGAGCGAGGATGCATTAAAATCCAATCGTTAATCTAGCATGAATTCGACCGCATCGTCAAGCCGGGTAAGATTTGCCGAACTAAATTCAGGATAGCAAGTGGAAAAGTAGCAAGTTTTGATTTGATCAAAATCAGTCCTGAAACTCAATCGGACAGCGGTAAATTGATTTTCTGCCATAGTGAAACAATTAGTTTTCGCAGCTGATCACGCGTTTCTCGATAAACCGTTTCCGGCTGAGCGAACGGATCCATAATATCCACGGCTGAAACAGCATCGAGATCCAAAGCCCATTCTGAAAGAGTTTTAATTTTATCTTCCAGGTCAGGGAACATTTCCTGTAAAACATCACGCTGTGTGCGAGTCATGACAGCTATAAGATCTGCTTCTGCCAGCAGTTCCTCTGTCAATTGGGCAGAGCGATGATCGCTGATGTCAATGTCGATCTCGCGCAATACGGAAATGGAGTGATCTGTGGCGGGAAGGCCATCCAGCGTATGCATCCCGGCTGAGATCGCCCTCCATGTGATTTCAGAGCTCTGCTGTTTCTCCGCATATGCATTGAATAAGGCTGCCGCCATAGGACTGCGGCAAGTGTTTCCGGTACAGACAAAAAGAATATTTTTCACGGAATCTTGCGGAATATCCGAACTTTCTGAAACGCAGGCTTTGTCCAGACGGTTCATATAAGCTTCCGCCCCCGGGATAGCCTCAGCTAAAATTACATCCACACCGCAGGCGTCCAGAGCGCGAAATGCGGCATACAGTTCGTGCGCTGCTGACTCTTGAGAATTCTCCGCCGAGAAGAGGTACTCTGTAATAACTCTTTCATCTATGTCAGTGCGCTGTTTGAGAATATCCCAACTTCTCTCATTAATAAAAAGACCAATCTTCTGATCAGAAAGCTGCTCCAACATTTTCAAAACTACTGTGTCCGGACTATTCTCATGATCGCTGCAGATCTGAAGCACTTTGGCTTCGGGAGCATAATGTCTATATTTCAGCCCGGGAGACGCAGGACGTCTCAGGTCGGCTTTCTTCAAGCCTTCGCTGTAACTTTGAACTTCGACGCCGCTGCGCTCTTTAATATCGGCAGCAGTTATGACGCCGGGGCGCAAGATTCGTGGCATGGGACTGCATAAATCAAGCACAGTTGATTCAACGCCTAGCTCCGTGGCTCCGTCATCAATTATGAAGGGAATTCTATCTTTGAAATCGTCTAACACGTGTGAAGCTCGCGTCGCACTGGGTCTGCCTGATATGTTGGCGGATGGAGCGACCACCGGCACATCTGCCAGACGCAGAAGCTCCTGACTTGCCCGCTGATCAGGAAAGCGCACGGCGACTGTCTGTAAACCGGCAGAAACAATGTCAGGAATCAGGTCGGATTTTTCCAAAATAAAAGTTAATGGACCGGGACAAAAGGACTCATAAAGCTTATAAAACACCGGAGGAATATTTATAGCCACCTGATCAATCCTGGATTTATCAGGCAGGTGGACTATGAGTGGGTTATCCTGTGGTCTGCCTTTAAGAATGAAGATTTCCTGTACCGCAGATTCAATCAGCGCATTAGCGCCTAGCCCGTAAACAGTCTCAGTTGGAAAAGCTACGATCTCACCTCTTCGCAGAGCTAAAGCGGGAGCACGCAATAGTGCTTCCGGATTCCCCTTTCCCAGCCTGATTACTTCAGTCTTCATTTCTGACCTGATTTACCTCACGCATTGCACTTTCGTGCTCGGCCGTTACCAGAGCCTCAATAATTTCGTCTATATCACCCAAAAGAATTGATTCAAGATGGTAAAGAGTCAAACCGATTCTGTGGTCTGTTACTCTTCCCTGCGGATAGTTATAGGTGCGGATACGTTCACTGCGGTCTCCTGTACCTACCTGACTGCGGCGTTCACTGGCAATTGCATCAGCCTGTTCGCTCTGCTTCTGATCCAGAAGTAAAGATCGTAAGTGACGCATGGCCTTTTCTTTATTCTTGTACTGAGAGCGCTGATCCTGACAAGTGACGACAGTACCTGTCGGCAGGTGTGTGATACGAATGGCAGAGCTCGTTTTGTTGACGTGCTGTCCGCCAGCTCCGGAGGCGCGATAAGTATCAATCTGCAAATCAGCCGGGTCGATCTCTATATCCACATCTTCGGCCTCAGGCAAAACCGCAACGGTAACAGTGGATGTGTGAATGCGTCCACCAGACTCGGTTACAGGCACCCGCTGCACGCGATGGACTCCGCTTTCGTATTTTAGACGGCTGAAGGCTCCCTTGCCCTCAATCATGAACACGATTTCCTTAAAACCGCCGATACCTGTTTCATTGGCATCAATGATTTCAGTAGTCCAGTTTCTGTTCTCGGCGTAGGCTGTGTACATACTGAAAAGTTCAGCAGCAAACAGGCCGGCCTCATCACCACCGGCTCCGGCACGGATTTCGACAATAACGTTCTTGTCATCGTTCGGATCCTTCGGTTGTATGGCCAGCAGAATATCGCGGTCCAGCTGTTCTTTTTCAGCTTCCAGGCTGGAGATCTCCTCGCGTACAAGTTCACGAAAATCTGCTTCTTCTGTTTCACGCAATAACTCATTGTTCTCTTCCAGCGCAGCCTCAACTTCACGCAGACGGCGCAAGTCGCTGACCAGCGGCATTAAAACAGAGTGCTCTTGCGTATACTTTCTATAAAGATCCTGATCACGCATGATCGCAGGATCCGCAATCAGCTTATTCAGCTCTTCGTAACGCTCTTCACTGGCAGTTATGTTATTTTCATTATTTAGTTCCATATATTCTCTCTCTTAAAAAAGTCATGACTTAGTGCCTGGCACCAAAGTATTTATTATACTCTATGCTATTACCGGAACAAGTAATCTTCCGGAAAATAAGTTCATTCTGTTCATTCAGACTGTTAATTCGAAAATCAACACTCTCGCATTGCCGCCATAATCATCGAGCTCCGTCAGCAATTTGAAGGGTGAATCGGCAAAGATTTCTTTAATCACTTCTCTCTGATTGTAAGCATGCTCCAGAGCCAGAATACCGCCGCTTAGCAGGCGATCTTTCGCCTCTGCTGCTAATCTGCGGTAAAAATCCAAGCCGTCTCTGCCACCGAACAGGGCTAAACGCGGTTCATACTTAGCCACCTCCGGCATGAGCTGCGCCATACCTTCCTGATTTATGTAAGGAGGATTGCACGTAATTACGTCATACCTGGCTTCTGTTTCCGGCCATAAATCAGAGCAATAAAACGAGACAATTTCCCCGGGGAGCGAATGCCGCTCAGCGTTTCTTCTGGCTACTTTCAGGGCTTTTTCGGAATAATCACACAAGTCCAATTGATGAATAGAAAGAGCTTTCCTTGTCTCCAGCCAAATGCTGATGGCAATACAGCCGCTTCCCGTACAGCTATCCAGAACTGCTATGCTTTCGTTGCTCTCAGCATAACGTTCTTCAATAATCTTTAAGACTGCCTCCACCAAAATTTCAGTATCTGCGCGCGGGGTTAAAACATCCGCATTTACATAAAAGGGATATCCGTAAAAATAGACCTCTCCCAATATCTGCGCTAGTGGTTTATGTTTACAGCGTTCCTCTACTGCGAATTGTATCTGTTCACACTGCAGTTTGCTCAATCTGTGTTCGGGATGGCGCCATTGCTCCAGGCGGTCGAAACCACTAAACTTGTCCACAATCAAAGAAGCCTCCAGCGAGGCATCCTCTATGCCGCAAGACTTTAGTTCCTGCGCGATCTCTTGGAGAATTCCTGTAATAGAATTGTTAGCAAGCATTTTATTTCCGATTTTAATCTTTGAAGAACAATGTCTAAGCTAAATCAACGTTTGCCTGTCTACCAATCGTCCTCACCGGCATTTTCAGGGATTACTGCCTCCATGGCTGCAATTGAAACTTCCAGCATAGAGTCATCCGGTTCAGCAGTAGTGAGGTTTTGTAGAGCCAGCCCGGGTTTGGAGAGGATGCGTGACAATTTGCTGTCACTGCGACCGGCAAAACGGGTTATTTCATAAGTAATTCCAGCTACCAGAGGCACCAGGGCCAGTCGCAGGAGTATATTAATCCAGACAGCATAGCGGCCGATTAACGCGAACACCAGAATACTGACAAACATGAATAGAAATAAGAACGATGTGCCACAGCGTGGATGTTGTCTGGGCTGTTCGCGGCAGTTTTCCACGGTCAAAGGCAAACCTGCCTCATAACAGGCGATGGTTTTATGCTCTGCTCCGTGATACTGCCAGACGCGCTTAATTTCTTTCATCTTTGAAGTCGACCACACGTATAACAAGAATATGGCCATTCGCGTGACTCCTTCGATCAGAGACAAGCTGAACACTTCAGCAAAATCACCGTTTTGCCCCAAACCGGTCATCGAACGAATCAGGTCCGTAAATAAACTGGGAATCAGCACAAAAATTGCCACAGATAGGAGCAGGGACACAAACACTGTCATTGTCATGGCAAAGCCTTGATGACGTTCCAGAAATCTATCCAGCTTGCTTGTTTCTTCCTCTTCTTCATCTGTAGCGGTCAGTTCCGCTGAACGCATCAGGGCACTGACGCCGGTGCGCAGCTGAGTCACAAGTCTGACTGATCCTCGCAGAAAAGGCACGTTAAACTTACGGGCGCGCTGAGTTCTAGGCTTAACCTGCACATCAATCTCGCCGGAAGGGAGACGAAGAGCAATGGCCTGTTTCTCAGGCCCCAACATCATTAATCCTTCAATGAGTGCCTGTCCACCAATATTTGTCTTTTTGGCAGCTCTCTGCACAGAAAGATCCGGCATCGGCTCAGCTTGCTCCGCAGAATCTGCTGACGCGACATCAACTGAAGAAGGGTCAATTACGTCTTTCGGATTGGAATTAGTGCTGTCAGTCAATTTATACCCCTAGTAAAAGGAGGAGCGTCAAGCTCCTCCTTGAAGACTTATTCGCTTTCGCCGCGCTTCATGCGCTTCTTGAACTTATCTACGCGTCCGCCGGTGTCTACGAGCTTTTGACGGCCGGTGTAGAAAGGATGACATTTAGAACAAATGTCAATTTTCATTTCATCTACTACTGCCCGAGTTTCAAAAGTCTCGCCGCAAGCACAGCGTACGGTACACACTTTATATTCAGGATGAATCTTTTCTTTCATGCTTCTCACCTCTCGTGGCAATCGCGCGAAAACAACTATGCCTCGTATGCGATTCCAGAATTTTAGCTATTTTAGCCGAATTAGATTGTATACCCCTGCCATAACACTGTCAAGGCTATACGCTGCTCTGTAACCTCTATCCGGAGCTATACACTCACTCCGTTTCCGGGTAAAAATCGTAGACTGAGTCTATCCTGAGATCTGCAGCAGAAACTTCTACTGCCAGACAGCCCGCTCCGGGAAGAAAGTAGTTGTGGTACTCCTCGCCCTCCTCAAAAATCTTGCTGGTCCAGTAGCGAACGGGTCCTGCGTGACAGACTATTGCCAGAGGAAAATTCTCCGGTTCTTCACGCATCAGTTGTTCTATTCGCTCTAGAATGGAGTCGAGTCGTTTCACGTAGGCTTCATATGGCTCACCCTCTGTTGGTGTGACACGTCCCTCGCTGTCTATAAAAGAACGATAGAGTGCTATGTCCTTGAGCTGCTCCCAGGTTTGTCCGTCCCAGATACCGAAATCCCGCTCTTTCACGTCGTCTTCCACCACAGGGCTGATATCGGGGAAGTAAAGTGAAGCTGTCTCAATTGCCCGCCGCATAGGTGAGACCCAGAGACTTTTTATCTCGGGTACCTCTCCTGCGGCTACTCGCTCAGAAATTAACTGCTTGCTTTCATCCGTAATCCCCGGATTGCTGCGCGTTCCAATATACTTCCTATCAAGATTGTCTTGGGTCAAGCCGTGACGCAAGAAATAGACCAGACAGTTTTCTTCAGAATTTATTTGCTTCTTAATACTCATTAATTCAACCTCTTTACAGTAAGTAGTGACACAGGACAGGGAAGCGAAAACTTCCTTGTATATGTTAGCATGAACTGTAAGGCCTCAGCTTTTTGTCAATCTTCACGGCCGCACGGAGGAAATATGAATAATGCTATCTTCAAAGTACCTGAAGCACGTAACGAACCTATTTTAGCCTATGAACCCGGCAGCAA
This sequence comes from Eubacteriales bacterium, assembly GCA_028706195.1. Lineage (GTDB taxonomy): Bacteria > Bacillota > Clostridia > Saccharofermentanales > DTU023 > DTU032. The sequence continues at coordinate 2,046 of JAQWBU010000035.1, read as the reverse complement.
AGCCAGAGAATCTCTGAAGCTCGAACTGGAGCGCCAGAGTAAAGAGACTGTAGATATTCCCGTAATTATCGGCAGAGAAGAAATCTTTACGTCAGATACGGATACCGTTGTGATGCCACATCAACATCAACATGTTTTGGCCACAACACATCTGGCTGGAGAGGCCGAGATGAAAAAAGCCGTTAGAACAGCCATGGAGAGTAAAGCAGCATGGGCGTCTATGCCTTTTGAACACAGAGCTGCAATCTTTCTCAAAGCGGCGGATTTGCTGGCCGGACCTTGGCGTGATCGTGTGAATGCAGCGACTATGCTGGGACAGAGCAAAACTGTGATGCAGTCAGAAATTGATGCTGCCTGCGAACTCTGCGATTTCCTGCGTTATGGAGTTTCCTGCGCTGAAGAAATCTACAGACAGCAGCCCAAAAGCATCCCTGGTGTCTGGAATCGTCAGGAATACCGGCCACTGGACGGATTCGTAATGGCAATATCACCTTTCAATTTCACCTCAATCGGCGGTAATCTCGCCATCGCACCGGCTCTGATGGGAAACACGGTTATTTGGAAACCCGCGCGTACCGCGACACTGTCCAATTACTATGTCTATCAGATTCTTCTGGAGGCGGGACTGCCAAAGGGAGCCATCTCTTTCCTGCCCTCGAGCGGAAAAGATGTTGAAAAATATGTACTCAAGGATCCGAATCTGGGAGGCTTCCATTTCACTGGATCGACCGCCGTTTTCCAGAATGTTTTCAGAGTTGTCGGCGAAAACATCAGCACGTACAGGCAATACCCCCGTCTAGTAGGAGAAACAGGCGGGAAAGATTTCGTCTTCGCGCACCCCACCGCTGATGTTGACACTTTGGTTCCTGCACTGGTCAGGGGAGCTTTCGAATATCAGGGACAGAAATGTTCAGCTGCTTCACGCGCCTATATTCCGGAAAGTCTCTGGTCCGAAGTTAAAGAAAAGCTGCTTCTTGAAATCAAGAAACTTAAAATAGGCGACGTGAGAGATTTCACAAATTTCCTCTCTGCAGTAATCGATCAGAAAGCCTTTACAAAAATAACTGCAGCAATCGAGGCAGCAAAAGAATCTGATGATGCTGAAGTCCTTGTCGGAGATTACGACGACAGTGTTGGTTACTATATTTCTCCGACCGTGATACTGGCCAAAAAAGCGGATTACGCGACCATGAAAGAAGAACTCTTCGGTCCGGTCCTGACCGTTTATGTTTACGAAGATGAAAAACTTCAAGAAACCTTGGAGCTCTGCGACAAGACTTCACCCTACGCCTTGACCGGAGCGATATTCGCTCAAGACAGAGCAGGCATTGTCGAAATGGAAAAAGCTCTCACTCATGCGGCCGGAAATTTTTACATTAACGATAAACCCACCGGTGCGGTCGTAGGTCAACAGCCTTTTGGAGGCTCCAGAGCCTCCGGTACTAACGACAAAGCCGGCAGTGTGCTGAACCTCCTGCGTTGGGTCAGCCCACGCACGATCAAAGAAAATCTGCTGCCTTCAGCAGACATCAGCTATCCCTTCATGCAGGAAAGCTAAATTATTTCATTCTTTTTCTTTAAAAAGGCCGCTGTTTTCGAGTCAGCGGCCTTTTTTCCATAAATAACTTTGACAGTGATCAGACAACCGAACTTTCCGTCGGCAAGAGTCCGCCATCCTTAAAGCGGCTTACATTGAGGCAGGAAACATCAATATCGGCTTCCTCACCCATAATTTTCCTCGACATTACATGACCTGTGACCGGAGCCAGCATAAAGCCATGGCCCGAAAAACCTGCTGCATGGTAAAACCCAGGTAATTCAGGAGCTTCATCGTAAATCGGCTGTGCATCTGCTGTCATATTGTATAGTCCTGCCCATTGACGTACTACTTTCAGTTGACCTAAACGAGGCATCAAAGAGGTACAGGTTTCACTCATCTTCTCCAAAAATTGCCAGGACGATGTCAGACGTAAATCCGTAGGTTCACTATCGTCGCTTCTGCCCATTATGAATGAACCGTGCGGCACCTGCTGGATATAAATATTC
>JAQWBU010000148.1 GCA_028706195.1 Eubacteriales bacterium | reverse complement strand
GGGAAGAGACGCAGGACAATATGCCTCCCCCTCCGCATGTCAGAAATGCTGGCGACAATCGACGGAGCAGCTTATATCGAGAGAGTTACGGTCACGACGCCCGCCAATATTATGAAGGCAAAAAGATCAATCAAAAAAGCCTTCGAACTGCAGATTGAGGGACTAGGGTTTACCATGATCGAAGTGCTGTCAACCTGCCCGACAAACTGGGGCCTGACACCGATAGAGTCTCTGGACTGGGTTAAAGAGCATATGCTCCCGGTATTTCCTCTCGGCATCTACCGGGATGTAACAAAAGAGGAGGCCTAGAAATGTCTTATAACGAAATTGTTATCGCCGGCTTTGGCGGACAAGGAGTAATGTCAATAGGGACAACAATGGCTGAAGCAGCAATGTCAGAGGGCCTGAATGTCAGCTGGCTGCCCTCTTACGGCCCGGAAATGAGAGGCGGTACAGCTAACTGCAACGTCGTTATCTCAGACGGCGAAATCATCTCTCCGATCGTTCTGGAGCCTACTGAGCTCATTGCCATGAATCTGCCTTCTTTGGACAAGTTCGAGCCTGCTGTAAAACCGGGCGGCCTGATACTGGTCAATAAATCCATAATAGAGCGCAAAGTAGAACGAGATGATGTCAGGACAGTATATGTGCCTTCGCAGGAAATCGCAGCAGAACTGGGCAATATGCGTGTCGCAAATATGGTTATGCTCGGAGCCTTTATTGAGGCTACCAAGCTGCTGAAGTTTGAGACCGTAGTCGACATGCTCCGCAATATTTTCACCGGCAGAAAAGCTAAACTTGTCGAGATTAATGAATTCGCACTGCAGCGCGGTGCTGATTGCGTGGATTTGTAAAGCCTGAAGGACAGGGATCACTGGTCTTTTCCAATAGTAAAGGCAAATTTTAGAATGAGAAAGGGAACAATATGAATATCACGGTGACAAAAACTCAAACCCCGAAAGAAAAACCTGTCGATGAGAGCAAACTAGGTTTTGGATCTATATTCACTGATCATATGTTTATTGTCGAATATGAAGAAGGCCGCGGCTGGTATGATCCTCGCATTATTCCTTACCAAAGCCTCTCTATAGACCCTGCCTCTCCCGTATTACATTATGGCCAGGAAGTTTTCGAAGGCGCTAAAGCATATTCACTGGACAATGGCGAAGTCGGACTCTTCCGGATACGCGACAATGCCCGTCGTATGAATCAGAGCGCCGTTCGCACCTGCATGCCCGAACTTGATGTAGAAGCCCAATATGAGGCTATCTGCCGCCTTGTCGATCTGGACCGCAGCTGGGTTCCTGCCAGCGAGGGGACATCGCTCTATCTGCGTCCTACTATGATTGCCGACGGCGCCTGCCTCGGTGCGCATTCCGCATCAAGCTTTATTTATTTTGTTATCTGTTCCCCCTCAGGTTCTTATTATCCTGAAGGCATCAAACCTATACGCATCCTGATTGAGACTCGCTATGCCCGCGCTGTTAAAGGCGGCATGGGCAGAGCAAAGACAGGCGGCAACTACGCTGCCAGCTTCAAGGCTGCCAAAGAAGCTTTGGACAGAGGTTATCATCAGGTGCTCTGGCTGGACGGACGCGAACAGAAATATGTCGAGGAAGTCGGGGCGATGAACATGATGTTCGTAATTGACGACAAGCTGGTAACGGCAGAGCTGGGAGATACTATTCTGCCGGGCATCACCCGCGATTCGATTCTGCAATTAGCCCGGGACAAAGGCTTGCCTGTTGAGGAACGAAAGATCCCCGTCACCGAGCTTTTTGAGGCCAACGCTCAAGGCAGACTGCAAGAAGCTTTCGGCACAGGGACCGCCGCAGTTATCTCACCCGTCGGAGAACTCACCTGGCTGGATAAAACTATCATTATCAACAACAACGAAATTGGCCCTGTAGCTCAAATGTTCTATGACACATTGACAGGAATTCAAAAACAAAGAGTCGAAGACGCTCATGAATGGGTATCAACAGTCCCCAGATTCAATTAAGCTTCTTATCTGCTGTCTGGCTTTGAATCACTGATTGTGCTTCATATCTGCTGCCGGTAGTTGCCCGATGGCTGCATCATCGATTGTGCTTTTCACTGCTGCCGGTAATTGCTTACTGATGGCTGAATCATCGATTGTGCTTTTCTCTGCTGCCGGTAATTGCTTACCGATAGTTGCATTTTCGATTGTGCTTCTTATCTGCTGCCGGTGGTTGCCCGATGGCTGCATCATCGATTGTGCTTTTCTCTGCTGCCGGTCATTTCATCTTCAACAATATCTGCTGATTAAACTTCCTGCCTGATTTCTGTCGCTGCATCTTCGACAGTTTCTATTGCAGCTTTTTTTGGAGATTTTCCTGCTTCTTTTTTCGCCGCTCTTGCCCTGGCTCCCTCATACATAAGGTCATCGGCAGATTTCATATCATTTTCTTCACATGCGATTTCTTCCAAAATTTCGTCTGCCACTTGATTATTTTCTTCTGTTTTCCTTCGCACGCATTCTTTTTTTCGCCTTCGACGAATAATAAAATAACCGTATATAGATACTGCCAGGGCGCTGATGAAATTTACAATGAAATCCCACATGGTATCGTTAAGCGCTGCTTGTCCTACCAAAGGTTCCCCGCTTGGCAGCATGAATTTCTGCATATTCAGCCCTAGCAGAGAATCGACGGTGAATTCATAAATCTCCCACAAAACACCTACCGTAACGGAAAAACAAAAACTGAAGAAAGCTAAGAAAGTTGACGACAAATTAAGTCTTAAACGGTCCCAGTTGTTTAATATGGAAATAAGTTTGAAGCCTAAAGCGGCCAGCATTCCTGCACTGAAGGCATGGAGAATCGTATCCCAGTGGGCAAATACTTGGAAGTAATCTCTCACTTCGCCGAGAAAAATTCCGGCATAGAGAAAAACATAATAAGCTATGGAAAGGCCATCCGGTATTTCAGTATTAAGATTCTTCTCCAGAAAATTCGGCAGTCTCATAACTATAATGCCAGCTATGCTGGACACCAGCATCAGGATATAATCAGACTGCAGACGAGGAGTCTCCGGTGGAACTGCGTCAGCCGGGGTAATAATTATGCGATATATCGCATACCCCATGGAGACAAAGAGAGAAAGCCAGAGAATATAACCGACCACCTTCTTAACTTTAGCCGAGGTGATCTTTTTCTCGAACGATTCCGATTTCTTCAAGATTAGTTACCCCCGTGAATGTTTCTGTCTGTTAGCTGCTCAAATACTCGTAATCTCTACATTACATGTTACAATAACATGATGATGCAGTCTTCCGCTCTAATTTTTATTGCAATTTGCGGAAAAAAGAATTCAATTTATCGGATAAATATAAAATTTTCAACAAAAGTCAGGCAATAATTCTCCCGCCTCC
>JAQWBU010000034.1 GCA_028706195.1 Eubacteriales bacterium | reverse complement strand
TCCCGAAATTCATACGCGTGCTAATACCGCATACAGTCTTAAGGGCTCTTTCATGGAAGACGGTACATCTGTTTTAGTAAAAGACGAAAACGGCGTTGAGTTGAATATGATGTATCCGGACATATTTATTAAAGCTGCAGAGTGGAGTAAGGCTAACCCTGTGTTTTTGGCTGAAAGAGTTATTCAGGAAGTAGGTAAAACAGGCTCTGATTCGGTAAGTGGCACAGTTTCCGGGTATGAAGGTATTTATAATTTCTACAATATCGGCGCTTATTCCGGAACGAATCCTATTTTGAATGGTCTGCAATATGCTAAGTACGGCTCTGCGAGGCAGCCTGACAGTTTAACTACAACAGAAAAAGATCTGTATCTATTGCCATGGACCAATCCTTATTTGGCTATAGTAGGCGGAGCGCGCTGGATCAGTGAAGGCTACATTAATGCCGGGCAAAAGACCCCTTATTACCAGAAATGGAATATCGACTACAATCATCGTTACGGACCCTGGTGGCATCAATATATGGGAAATGTCTTAGCACCGGCTTCTGAAGGGAAGCGTGTCTTCGCCACATATAGGGATCGAGGCATATTAGATAACGCTCACGAATTTGTCATACCGGTTATGGCAGATATGCCAACTGAGCTGGCGCCTTTTCCGACAGACAATAGGAGCCGCAACAACTGGCTGCAGAGTATAACAGTCTCAGGCAGCATGACCCCGGCATTTGACCCCGAAGTCTATAGTTACTCGGTTAGCGTTGCTAAAGACGTTGAGAGATTCACTGTTAACGCAAGCGCATACCATTCTCTCTGCAAAATTGAGGGTATCGGTGTTTATAGTTTGAAACATGGTGACAATGTTATTGAACTTCGGGCTATATCAGAGCGTGGAGATGTTAGAAAGTACTACATCACAGTGAACCGCGCAGGAACGCCACAGGACGGAGATCCGAATCAACCGGACCCTGTGTTGACTAGTGATACCCTTAATGTCGGTGACATCTACGTGTCAAATGTTCCTCCTCAAGAGGGCAAGAACACTGTTGAATATCTGTCACAAAACTTGAAAATACCTGAAGGATATAGATTAGTAATTTCTGCGAACGATGAAGAGGTTTCTTCCGGGATAGTGGGAACAGGCGCTAAGCTGTCTCTCTTCTACGGTAACGCAGTTACTGCCTCGAAAGATTATTATCTGCTGATCTACGGTGATCCTAGTGGCGATGGGAAAATTAATTCTCTTGATACTATGGCAATGGCCAGATATATTCTCGAGATGTATCAACCCAGCGAATTGGCAAGACTATCAATGGATGTAACACGAGACGGAAAGGTGAACTCTCTTGACATGATGTGGGTTGTTCGGCATATCCTTGAAATGGAATCCTTAAATCAGAGCAAATAAGTTTATATTGGAGAATGATACATGAAAAAAATTACGACATTCATATTGTTGCTTTTTATAACAGTATCCACTTTGCTGTTACCACATACAGTTAATGCGGCCACCCCTGTTAGTATTTCTGTTTCGAAAAGTAGTGTTACGCCTGGTGATACGGTTGCAGTCTCAGTTGGAGTGAATGTGAATTTAGGAAGTTTTGACTGCACCATCACCTATGACTCCGCAAGGATGGAATTTTTACCATCCAATTCATCCTCAAGTGTTAGTAACCCTTCAGAAGGTCGTCTTAAGGCATTTTTTGTGACTATGGGCGGAGTAGACGTATCTGGTAGTGGCTTGTTTAAACTAGTGTTTAAGGCGAAGAGCCTCCCTGGACCAGCAATGTTCGCTGTGAACGAGGCCACTGCAGCGGACTATACTGGTGAACCAATTCCTTTAAGTGAAAGTTCAGAAGCTACTGTTAATGTAAAGGCTGAGACTGCCCCGCCAGTGACTCTTCCTCCCACCACAACGACCACCACCCCCAAACAAACCCCACTTGTACCGGTTGAAACGATACCACCCTCTACAACCACTACAACAACTACCGAAGCAACAACGACAGAAACGACCAAACCTTTCAAAGCAGTCGATCATGCCGGGCGCAGTCTGGCCATTGCAGAATATGATTTGGAAAGCTTGGAAATCCCCAGCGGGTATGAGCCGGAGGAAAGAGTCATCAATGGCAACAAGCTGACTGGTTTTTACTCGGAAGATGAGGATTTGTTCCTGGCATACCTAAGTTCTTCAGGTGGAGAACCACATTTCTATTTTTACAATACTGCTCTAAAGAGCTTCATTCCCTATCTGCAATTTACTGTGGGAGAAGAAATATATCACGTAACTTATTTGCCGGACGAGTTGATGCCCTATCAAACAACACGCACGAAAACTGAAATCAAAGGAGTTGATCTGCCTGTTCTTGCCTTTGATTTTGATGACTATATTTCGCTTGATGAATATATGACACTCTATCAGGAATACTTGAATGAAAATGAAAACGGCAATATTAGTGCCGGCCATACAGACGGCGTATCTTCAAGCAAGCTGACACCGATTGATGTGGAAGTTGAAGCGACAAGTAGTGGTGTATATCTGCTTGCCCTTCAGGGTAAAGATAAGAAAATAGAAAGATTTTTATACAGTTCAAGCCTTGACCAACTGCTGCATTATGACTTACTTCTAGTGCCTGCCTTCGGTACTTTTTTGGATGAAAATTTCAAAGATCTAGCCTCAGAAGATCCGGAAGCTACAGTAATGCCGACGGAGCCTGTCACAGAGCCGACAGTTGCGCCTACAAACGAAGCGAGCAAAGATAACGTGCTTGGCAGAACGATCACTTTCTTTGGCAGAGATTTTGCGCTCTGGCAGATAATAGCCGCAGCTGCATTGATCCTTCTCATAGTGATCCTGGGGATTGTTATGATAATTAAATCGGCAACTCGCAGAAAGCGGGCCGAATATCTCTTCGCGGATGATTTCCTTGCAGATAATGCAGCACTAAATGAAGAAGAGACCTATCCTTTAGAAGACGACTTGGCAGATATTGATAGTTTCCGGAGGCCAGTTGACGACGCTTACCCGGATGATTTCCCTGAAGTCAGAGACCTGTCCGAGATTGGTGACGGTGACGATATTTATTTCAGAGATGACTATCAGCCAAGGAAGATAAATAAACAAGAAGACCATTTCTCCGAGTATACGGAAAGAGAAGATCAGGAAGACCAGGAGGAGATTTAACTTTAGTGTTTAAAAGAATCTGGGCTCGCCTAAGAGAGCTCTTTTTTAACATGCAGTTTCTGCGTTACACCATTTCCGGAGGCATAGTCACTCTGGTAGACATGGGAGTCTTTTTTTTACTGAGTAATATCCTCGGGCTTTCCAAGTGGTATTTATCACTATTGCCGGCGATCGTCCTGTCGATTCTAACCGCTTACGTGCTTAACCGGGTCTGGGTCTTCAAGTCCAAGCAGTCAGTTATAAGTGAGATATTCCGCTTTTGCGCAGGACGTTTAGTGGTTTCGCTGGTTTTTCAATACCTGGGTTTTTATGTTGTTTATGACGTGATAGGATTTAAAGCTGAGATAATCCCTAATCTACCCTGGGCAAAAGCTATCGCGCTTTTGTTCGTGGTAATCGGCAATTATCTGGTAGGCAAGTTTTATGTCTTTACCGATTGCGGGGCAGAAAATTCCTCTGCAGTTTCTGGTGAGGACGATGAATAGTTACAATATCTTGGAGAGGGTCCAAACATCAAATGAATCACGCTGCATCATTGCAATATTTAAACGAGACTCGAGACTTCAGTTCAGACAAAACCTTGGGGCGTGTCCGCGAACTCAGCCGCAGACTGGGTGATCCCTGGAGGGGTCTGAGGATATTTCATATCGCCGGAACTAACGGTAAAGGCTCAATCAGCAGCTACCTGACGCACATTCTATGTACAGCCGGTCATAAGGTCGGATGGTATACTTCTCCTTATCTGGAGCGTTTCAACGAGCGCATACGCGTGCTCCGGGGACGCGAGGAGATGGAGCAGTATGACCGTGACAACAGCGCAGGCGAAATTGATAATGAAACTATCGATCGTATCATGGCGCGCATATCGCGAGCCGTAGACTCTATGCAGGCAGATGGAATACGGGATTTGCCGTCTGAATTTGATCTGATTACAATGCTGGCGTTTATATATTTCAAGGAAAAAGACTGCGAATTCGTTGTGTTGGAAAGCGGGCTTGGAGGCAGGCTGGACTCGACTAATGTGATAGAAAATCCTCTTGCCAGCATCATTGCAGCACCCGGTTACGATCATATGGACCGGCTGGGAACGACCATGAGAAACATCATGTATGAAAAAGCGGGTATTGTGAAACCAGGGACTCCGGTATTTGCCTACGATCCTGCTGCCGCTATGATTTCAGAAGAGGACTCTGTCATTGCCAGAGAAACGCTTACAGAACGCTGTCTGGAAATGGATGTTCCTCTTAGCTGGATCGGACAGGAGCAGTTTGAATTGTTGTCTTACGACCGCAATGGTCAGAGTTTTCGACAAGTGGAAACAGGCGAGATTTATACCACCAAATTGTTGGGAGTTTATCAACCGATTAATGCCCTGCTGGCAGCGTCAGCAGCTGCGGACTATGTCAGTGCGGAAGATGTCAGACAAGGCATCGCTGCAACAGTGTGGCCTGCCCGTCTGGAAATATTATCCAGGTCACCCTTTGTCCTTCTGGATGGAGCCCATAACATACAAGGCTGCCGCGCCCTGGTTGAATCTTTGGCCCACTTGAATGAGGACGCGCCGCTGGTTTTTCTCACTGGCATGATGGCAGATAAGAATTATAAAGAGATGCTCAGCATTGTATTGGACACAAAACAATATGAAAGCGTTGCCGCTATTTTCACTCAGGTGCCAAATGAGCGTTCAGCCACCGCAGAGACACTGTTGGGGGCAGCGCAGGAAGTTGTTAGTCCCGAAAATAAAACTCAATTGCTAATGAGCGCAGTAAATGACTATAATGTAGCTTTGGATCAAGCCTTAGCGCTGGCAAAATCGAAAGGGGCCATACTTTGTATATTCGGCTCTCTTTATTTGGCCGGTGCGGTTCGCAAACGCATGCGAGAGTTGCAAAACTAGACTGCCCAAAATCCGCGGCTTGGTTCTAAAACATTTAATATCACCCGGAGGTAGTAATGACTCAGCCACAAGATCACAAATTCAGCTCGAATTTCAAGTGGCAGACTGCGCTGTCAAAGATTAAGTCTCTGGAAGCAGCTCCTGCAGGCGCTTTTACATCAGAGCGCGAAGCGGAGCGTGCTTTATCCATCTATAACCGTGCTCTTGAACATATACATTCAGGCAATGAAGACATTGCCATGATCGCTTTGGAAAAAGTTGTTTCCACTTATCCTTTATTTACGGATGCAGCGGTGTTTTACGGTGTCTGTCTGGGAGCGGCGCGAAGATACAAAGAAGCCGAACAGCAGTTTAAAAAGGCCTTATTGACGGATCCTGACGCTGAAGAAGAAGAACTTTTGGAATACCTGCTAACACAGGCTCGCCTTTTTAAAGAGCGCAGCGAGGAAATTGAACGTTCTCGCCGCAGAAACGAGAAAAAACTCTTGCCGGTTCGCGCTAACTTGGCGCAGGCAGGGATTCTGGAGCGAGCTGCGGGCTCAGCTGACGGTGAAGAAATCCGCATGGCCAGCGCCAAAGAACGCGATGAGCTTATGCGGGAGATCAATCAGGGGAAAGCTTCATCTGCTTCATCATCGTACAGACCCCGTAAAGGATTGCTGCAGATAATCAGCATCGTGGTTATCATCGCCGCATTGCTATTTTTTCTTATTTATTTTCTTATTGTCCCGGCTGTTTCACGAGCCAAAGAACGCGATGAACGCCTGAAATGGCTGGAAGAGCATATAGAAGAAGGGGCGGAAACTAATGATGTTTTTCAAGTCATTTGGGATGAATACAATAATCATTTTTCCGATTGATATATGTCAGATTATTTTGGACTTTTAGGGAATTATCAGGAGATAGAAGAAGGTACACTGCGAAAGATGGTTGGCAAAGCTCTGGGTTCCGGTGAGCCCAGAGTTAAGGTCCAACGGGGAGAGCAGTTTTATTTATGTGCTGTTAATCACGGCAGACACGATGCTACAACGGTATACGCTGATCCTCTGGAACGCTACACTCTTATGCTCTATGGATATATCGCTTCATATGACTTGCTCGAGTCTGAGCTGCGCAGCAGGGGTATCAAACCGGAAAATAATTTGATGGCATTACTACTGCAGGCTTACAAGGTTTCTACGCCGGATTTTGTGGACCTTTTGCGGGGAAACTTTTCACTTTTGATAGCAGACAGCGGGGAAAACAAGATATTTCTGGCTAAAGATCATTTTGGCAGCTGTCCGCTTTACTATTCCGGGAAAATGCGCAACGGTGTGCGCTTTTTCGGTACAAATATTGCAGCAATGGCTGAACATCCTGACTTTGAGAAAGAATTCAATCCTGAACCTTTAGCTTACTACCTGAGTCTTGAATATAACCCGATGCGCGAGAGCTTTTGGCGCAATGTCTTTACGCTTCCATCGGGACACTGGGCCCTCATAAGTGAGGATGAGCTGAGGGAAGAAGCCTATTTCACGCCATCCTTCGCAACGGATGAGAGGTCTTTATATGAACACGTGGAAGAAATCTACGACGGTGTAGAGAGAGCGGTCAATTTATACTCTGAAGGTGAAGCTGAAAAGCTCGGTTCCTATCTTTCCGGAGGAGTGGATTCATCATTCGTCACGGTGCTGGCTCAACCTGAACAGGTCTTTTCACTAGGTTATGAAGGCTTTACAGGTATGTTTGACGAAAGTGTGCCTGCTCGTGAGCTGGCACAAAAACATGATCTGAATTTCACGGCGACTTTCGTTAGCGGAAAGGACTATGTCAGCGCTGTGTTGCGCTCTCAGGAAAATCTCAATGAACCTAACGGGAATTTGTCTACAGTCGCTTTGTGTCTGTTAGGTAATGCAGTTGACGAAAAGGTTTCCTATATTTTAACCGGAGATGGCGCTGATGAATTCTTCGGCGGTTATGACACTTATCTGGCGCCAGGCAAACAGAGAGAACTTTATAGCAAGCTGATACCGAAGAGATTGCGCAGCTTTGTATCTTCTCGTATTAAAGCGGATATTCCATATTATTCCCGGGTCTCGACCATCAAGCACAGCGGAATGGAATTAAGTCAGTATTTCTTCGGCACAAGCCGGATATTTAGTTCTGAGATATTAGATGAAGTACTGAACGCTGAACTGATGCCAGCCATGAGTTTGAGTGAGTTTTTCTCAGGATTTTATAATGAGCATAGTGATGAAGATGAACTGACGCAGAAAATGCTGCTAGACATCAATTATCTCTTGCCCGGAAATATGTCCGTGAAAGCGGAAAGAATGGCAAATGCTCATAACTTGCAGCTAAGAACTCCATTGCTTAATAAATCCATTTTTGATATTGCGCGGACTATACCTGCAGATATGCGTGTGAGCGCAAGTACAAGCAAGATTCCTTTCAGGAAGGCAGCTGCCAGATTACTTGATGACGAATGGGCAAAAAACAGAAAACTGGGATTCCCTGTTCCTTTCCGTTATTTTCTTAAAGACAAAACCATTGCGCAGCCTTTGTACGATATTTTGAATGACCCTCTCGTCGATCGATATTTTCGGCGTGAAACCGTCGATCGCTACCTTTATGAACATTTGGAACAGAAGAGAGCCCGTCATATGGAGTTGTATGTGATCATGGCTTTTGTTCTCTGGTATAAGGATAAATTCGCAGACTGAATATGGAGCAAAGCACGAGAGTGTTTTATTTCTCTTCTTTTGTGTATTATTTTCAATAAGGAAATTTAGAATCAATGATCATGACAATAAAAAAACACAGTAAATATCTGGCTGTACTTCTGCTATTTCTTGTGGCAGTGCTACTGTTATCGCCGGTAAAGGTTCTCGCAGAAGGGTTTGAGGATGTTCCTGGCTGGCCTGCGATAGAAGACATCAGAGCTTCGGCTTATTCAGTTTACAATGCGACCACGGAAGAATTTCTGCTGGAACATAACATGCATACACCCTTATGGAATGCCAGCACAACCAAGATCCTCACAGCGCTGACAGCCGTACACCACGAAAAGTTCGATCTGGACGCTAAATTGCTTGTTTCCGAAGCAGCTACCTACTTCGGAGATCCCCAATCTTCCCGCTTAAACCTTAAAGCGGGAGAACTAATCACAACACGTGACGTTCTTGGGGGCCTGATGGTGCATTCAGCCAATGACTGCGCCTATGTACTGGCGGAGAATTACGGCGGACTCTATGGTTACACTTCAGATCTGCCTCCGGAAAGCTGGGGGGATTTCGCAGAAGATGCGGCTGTTAGATCGCGTGAAGCCTTTGTCAATGAGATGAATTGGCTGGCAAAAAACCTCGGAGCAAAGAATACACATTTTGATAACCCTTGCGGTTGGGATGGCGAAACTCATCAGACCACAGCCTATGATTTGACCATCATGTCAAAAGCGTTATTGGAAAATGAAGTTTTAGCCGGCTTTGCCTCTCTGGCTCACTACATGCCCGAGCCTACAAACAAGCACCCTTACGCGGGCTGGTCTATGCTAAGCAATACAAACAGCCTGGTTGTCTATGGAACGAATTTCTTTCAGTCACACTACATATCCCGATATAATGGAGTCAAGACCGGAACGACACCTCTGGCGGGCAATTGTCTGATCGGCGGCGGGTTAACCCACGACGGGCAACAGTTAATCGCGGTTATCCTGGGTGGCTCAGTGCCGCGCGCTGACGACAACTCATATGTACGCATGGCAGTCCCGGTGCGCACATTGCTGGAATACGGCGCCTATCTGTCCGGAGCCAGCAGCCGGCCTTATCAGGAAGGACCTTTACCCACATTTCCGCCTTTTATCCTGTCAGAAGAAACTGACCCGACAACGGCAAGTCCTGTGGAAGTCACTCTTCCACCGGAGGATGGGTCAACCGACCCGGTGTCATCTGCAGAGGCGCCGGCCCCGGAGAACAGCTCAACAACAAATATCGCTAAGCCGGGAGCGCAGGAGAACACCACGGGAGCGGGCGGCATAACTCAGCGCGAGAAGCTGGTCATCGCTTTCAGCGCCTTGATCGTTGTTTGCGTAATTGCCATAGCTACAGGTAATTATATTTACAATCGGAAAGTGCGCACAAATCCTACGCAAAATGATGAAATATAGAGCAAATGGGACAAAACACAAGCTTCGCTGAGCTAATTTAATAAATCGGTTGACAAGCAGAGTTTCACTTGCTATGATTAGCGCTGTGTCTTGAGGCATGGACAATATTCTGTGCAGACAGATACTCAAATTTAGGGGGTTATTAACATGAAGACATTTATGGCAAAAGCGGAAACTGCTGATCGCCGCTGGCTTCTCATTGATGCCGAGGGTCAGACGCTTGGTCGCTTAGCTACAAAGATTGCCAGTATTTTGCGCGGCAAGCATAAAGCTGAATACACTCCTCATGTCGACACAGGCGACTACGTTATAGTCGTTAACGCTGACAAAATCGTTGTGACCGGTAATAAAGAAAAGCAGAAACTTTACCGTCGCCACTCCGGTTATCCCGGCGGCATGAAGGAAGTCTCTTATCAGGACATGATGGCTAAACATCCCGAACGCATTTTAGAGAGTGCGGTTCGCGGCATGCTGCCCAAGAACAGTCTAGGCAGACAAATGTATCGCAAACTTAAGGTGTACTCCGGTCCTGATCATCCGCACGCAGCACAAGAGCCTGAGCAGCTAGAAGTTTAAGAGGATAAGAAAAGATGGCAGATAAGAATTTCTTTTATGGAACAGGCAGAAGGAAAAAGGCAGTAGCCAGAGTCCGCCTGTATCATGGTAAAGGTAATATTGAAGTTAATGGCAAAAGCTTTGAGGAATATTTCCCCATGGAAACCTTGCGTTATGTCGTCATGCAGCCACTTAACACTTGTGACGCTGCAGATCTGTATGACATCAAGGTCAACGTCCAGGGCGGCGGTATTTCAGGCCAGAGCGGTGCTGTGAGGCATGGTATCGCGCGCGCACTGGTTGAAGCTGATTCCGATCAGTATAAGGCCCGTTTGAAGAAGGCCGGTTTCCTGACACGTGATCCACGCGCCAAGGAAAGAAAAAAGTACGGTCTCAAAAAGGCGAGAAAAGCGTCCCAGTTCTCCAAGCGTTAAAGAGAATCTTGCACTACGCCTCTGCTTTTCATTCAGGGAGCAAAAATGCCGGAACGCTATTACACTCAATCAAGTGAAGAAACTGAAAATTTGGGGATATCCCTGGCCAAGCAACTTCGCGCCGGGGATATCCTCTTATTGTATGGTGATCTGGCTGCCGGGAAGACGACTCTGACACGCGGTATTGCTAAAGGTCTGGGTGTTATCGATGATGTTTCCAGTCCGACTTTCACCATCCTGCAACAGTACGCAGCAAGGCCTGGCGGCCTGCCCATGAACCATTTTGACGCCTACCGCCTGCGAAATGAGGACGATTGGTATGCAGAGGGTTTTGATGAGCTCCTTTATACCGATGCAGTTTCGGTAATTGAATGGCCGGAAAATGTTCTGGCTGCTCTCCCGGAACATGCCATTGAAATTCATCTGACTTTTTCTGAAGAGGGCAGTAAAAGACAGATCGATCTGAAATTTCCCGCAGACAGAGAAGCTCTTAATTGTGAAAGTGAGCCAGACTTATGATTATTCTCGCAAGCGATACATCCGGAACATCTATTTCCGTAGCTCTTTGCAGATCAGGACAGATTCTGGATGAGATTCTGGAAAAGACCCGGATGCAGCATGCCAGCCGTCTGCAGCCTGCTGTCAACGAAATCCTGGAACGCAATCGACTCAGCCTGCAGGATATTGACCTCTTTGCAACGACCACAGGTCCGGGTTCCTTCACAGGCATCCGTATTGGCCTCGCGGCTGTCATGGGCATGGCCTACGGTACGGGGAAAGAGGTGTTCGGAATCTCTTCACTGGCAGCGCTGGCCGCTGCAGTTTCCCCAGAATATTCAGTCGTAGCTCCGGTTTTGGATGCCCGCGGGGGCAGAGTGTATTCAGGAGTTTATCAGAATGGATCCAGCCTGATAGCGGAAAGCCCGAGAGAAATAGTGACATTTCTGGAACTCTTGGCGGCAAAATATTCCAGGGGCGAAGAAATAATCTTTGTAGGTGACGGCAGTCCATTAATCAAGGACCATATAGAGTCACCGGAACAAAGCGATCCCCTGGCTGTATCTGCGCAGAGATTCACATTTGCCCCTGGCGAAAAAAACGACATTCGTGCCTCAGAAGTCGCACTACTAGCGCACGCGGCTTATGAGCGTGGTGAGAATTTTCTGGCTCCTCATGAAATCCGGGCAACATACGGCATAGAATCAGCCGCTAAACGAAATCTCAATAAAAACAAGGGTAATAAAAGATGTCTCAGCTGATCAGACGTGCCGGTGAGAAAGATCTGAAAGCCGTCTTCGCCATCGAAACAGCGGTGCAGGAAGCCCCCTGGGCTGAAAGTGCTTTCGCCGATTTTCAAAGAGATGAAGATGTTTACTTTTATCTTGTGGATGACGAGCAATCCGGGCCCATCGCGTTTATTATTGCTATTGCAGGAGACGACTTTCTGGAAATTCTTAACTTCGCTGTAAAGCCGGTTTCACAGGGGCAGGGAAGCGGCAGCAAGTTATTTAAATATGTCCTGAATGAAGCGGCACAATCCGGTATTAAGGCTGTTCGTCTGGAGGTCAGAGAAGGCAATGAACCGGCTCTGGCCATATATAAAAAGAATGGTATGAAAATCGTTGGACTGCGCAAGAATTACTATAGCGATGGTGAAAATGCCCTGCTTATGTCGGGAGAAATTCCATCTGTTTAGTAAATTAGCAATAAAATATGAAAAATGCCCCAAAAGCATGTGAAATGTATTCATTGACATTAATTAGACTTGCTGACTATACTTTATCATAGGTAAAAAATCTGTTACTATACAGGAAATGTTGAGCTTCAGTCAGAGGCTGACGGAGGAAAATGTATATGATATCAAAGGAAGTCTGTTTTGCGTGCGACGCAGAAACGCACATGAAATCGATAGCATTATTGATACAAAAAGCTTCAAATTTCGATTCGAGTATCTACATTGAGAAAGATGATCGTCGCGCTAACGCAAAGAGCTTGCTTGGAGTAATGTCTTTGGGCATTGACAGTGGGGATCAGTTAAAAGTTGTTGCCGAAGGTGAAGATGAAGAAGCTGCGGTAAAAGTCATTGTTGACTACATGACGGATACAACAAAAGAACTCTAAACACAATATTCACAGCTGGATGTAGATTATTTACACCGATTCATGTGTCTTTATTAAAAAAATAACATTATCTTTCCGGATACTGGGGACTGCAGCATTTTTGCAGTCCTCTTCGTGCCGGTCGATTCACACAGACAGAGGAGTCAAGTGATGCAGCACAGCTCAGAGCAGCAGCGCTCATTTGCAGTCAGACTGAATTTAGTTCCTGAAGAACCCGGTGTTTACTTGATGAAAGACGACACGGGTTCTGTTATTTATGTCGGAAAAGCGCTCTCCCTGCGCAGCCGGCTCAGTTCTTACTTCACAGCCAAACCTGATGGTAATGCCAAAGTTCAGGCTATGATCAGACGTATTGATGATTTCGAGATAATAGTCTGTTCAACTGAACTAGAGGCTCTGATCCTGGAAGCAAACTTAATCAAAGAATATCAGCCGCGTTACAATATCCTCTTGCGTGATGACAAGGAATACCCTTACATCCGGGTTAGTCTCCAGAACGCTTTCCCCAAGGTTGAGAAATCTTTCCATATTGAGGAAGACGTCAAGGAGGGCGCCCGTTATTTCGGACCCTGGTTAAACGGCGATATCAACCGCGCACTTGATGCACTGCAAAGCATATTTCCGCTTAGAAGCTGTAACCGCGATTTGCCTCGTGATATAGGCAAGCAGCGTCCCTGCCTTAATTATTATATCGGCAGATGCCTGGGACCTTGTAATGGCTATGTGTCGGAAAAGGATTATGGTGAACTGGTCGCTGACGTCATCCGCTTTCTCGAAGGGCGTTATGGCGAACTGACTCAAAATCTCAAAGCGGAGATGGAAGCGGCCAGCGACGCTCTTGAATTCGAACGAGCCGCAGTTCTTCGCGAAAAATGGCAGGCCTTGCGTCGCCTGGAAGAAAAGCAGCATATAGTAGATCCGCAAGGCGGGGACTACGATGCTGTGGCGATGGAACGCAACGGCTGTGATATATCCCTGCAAAAGCTGGAAGTGCGTGCAGGCCGCGTAACGGGACGCGTTTACCGCTTTGCCGAAGACACAGGTGAAGCCGACGGCAATTATCTCGAAGTTTTCCTGCGTTCGTTATATGAGCAGGGCGGAAGCATTCCTCCCTTGATTTTACTCAGCTCCCCCATCAGCAATCAGGAACTGATGGGTGAATATCTCTCTGAATTGCGCGGCGGTAAAGTCAGTTTGCATGTACCGCAACGCGGAGCGAAGAAAGCAACTGTAGATCTGGCAGCCAGAAATGCTCAGTGGTCCTTAATGCGCCACACGCTGATGGGCGGGAAGTCGGCGCAGGATCTCGAACTTACACTCAGAACTTTAGCTGAATATACAGGCTGTACAGGCTATCCGCAACGGATCGAAGCCTACGATATTTCTTCTACCGGCGCTGAAGAAAGAACCGGTGCTATGGTAGTTTTCCGGGACGGCAGACCGGAACGAAAGTCATACCGCCACTTCACTATCAAGAGTTTTGAAGGCATTGATGATTACCGTGCCATGCGCGAACTGATTGAACGCAGGCTTCGGCATCTGCAAGATGAGAATGTGGACAGCAGACCTGATATAATCTTCATTGACGGTGGTCTCGGCCATGTTAATGCAGTCAAAGATTTATTGGATGATGCCGGCATAGCCGTGGCCGGTATCGTCAAGGACACAAGACATCGCACACGGGGTTTAGTCCTCAGTGATGGCAGGACCATTGAACTGTCGCAGGCCGCAGAGGATGAAGACGCCGATACTAGAGCGCTTCGCCTTGGAGTGTTACGTCTGCTCACCGCTCTGCAGGATGAAGCGCACCGTTTTGCCAACCGTTTACGTAATCAGCAGGAGAACAAGCGACGCCTGCAATACCAGATTGAGAGCATTCCCGGAGTAGGTCCCGCCCGCCGCAAGCTTTTACTCAAGGAATTCGGTTCCATCAAGAAGCTTTCTCAGGCC
>JAQWBU010000147.1 GCA_028706195.1 Eubacteriales bacterium | reverse complement strand
CAATAAGTATGAAGGTGAAGCACTGCTGAGGAGACTGGCCAAGGTGGACGCAGTTGTAGTGAGAAGCGCCACCAAACTTCGCGACCCTGAGATCGACGCCGGAGCTGCCGGAAATCTGAAGCTCATTATCAGAGGCGGCGTCGGCGTGGATAATATTAATGTTGACTACGCTGAATCCAGGGGAATAATCGTCAGAAACACGCCCGAAGCTTCCACCAACGCAGTAGCGGAACTGGTTCTGGCCCATATGTTTGCAAACGCCCGTCGTATTTACGAGGCGACAGCAAGCATGCGCGAAGGGAAATGGCTGAAAAAGGAATTAGTCGGCACAGAGATCGCCGGCAAGACGCTAGGTCTGATCGGCTTCGGCAGAATCGGACAGTCTCTGGCTCAAAAAGCCGGCTGCCTGGGCATGAAGGTAATCTTCCATCGCCGGACACAGGATTTTCACTTTGAGGGCGCAGAACAAAAAAGCAAAGCAGAAGTTCTGCGTGAAGCGGATTATCTCGTCATCCTTATTTCAGGCAGCGTCGACAAACCGCTCATCGGCGCAGAAGAGATAGCAACGATGAAAGACAGCGCCTTTATTATTAATACTGCCCGCGGCGGCGTAGTTGATGAAGATGCTCTGGTCGACGCGATCGAAGTCGGTAAGCTCAAGGGCGCCGGCGGTGACGTGTACGTCTCTGAACCCTGCAAAAACGAGAGACTGCTGGCCTGTCCTCATATCACACTGACTCCTCATGTCGGGGCAGCTACACAAGAAGCTCAGCAGCGCATCGGAGAAGAGATCGTAAGGATTGTGAAGGAGGTTTTGTAATGTCTTTGGTAAGGCCCTTTAAAGCACTCAGGCCTGCGGCAGGAAAAGCAGAGCAAGTGGCTTCTTTGCCCTACGATGTCATGAACCGGGAAGAAGCCAAAGCCATGGCAGCTGGCAATCCGCACAGTTTCCTCCATGTAGGGCGCTCGGAAATCGACCTGCCCGATGACGTCAGTGCTTATGACGCAAAGGTCTATGCCAAGGCCCGGGAAAACCTCGAGCAGATGGAATCCGACGGCGTGCTGGTCCAGGACGAAAAGCCGATGTTTTACATCTACCGCCAGATCATGAATGGCCGGGTGCAGACAGGCCTGGTGGCTACAGTTTCCGTAGATGAATATTTCAACAATAAGATCAAAAAGCACGAATATACCCGGGAGGCGAAGGAGATCGACCGCATCAATCACTTTGATGTCTGCGATGCCAACACTGAACCAATTTTCCTCACCTTCAGGGAGAATAGCGAAATCAGGAAGCTGCTGAACGACTTTATTAAGCGCAACAAGCCGCAGGAGGCTTTCACCAGCGAAGATGAGATTAGCCATTACGTCTGGGCCATCTCCGGTGATGATCTGATTCGCCGCATCGGCGAACTCTTCCGGGAGGTTCCGGCTCTGTACATCGCCGATGGCCATCATCGCAGTGCCTCAGCCGCTAAAGTGGCACTGAAGCGCCGCGAGCAATATCCCGATGCCAGTCCCGAAGCCGAATTCAATTACTTCCTCGCCGTTATTTTTCCCGATGAGGATCTTTACATCATGGACTATAATCGGGTAGTAAAAGATCTGAATGGCCTTTCCGGAGCAGAGTTTTTGCAGGCGCTGCAGACTAAGTTCACCGTGAAAAAACAAAGCGCAGAACAGCCCTTCAGACCTCAGGCCAAAGGCCAGTTCGGTATGTATCTGGACGGCAGCTGGTATGAGCTGACAGCCAGACCGGAGCTCTATCAGGATAAGGATCTGGTTGACAGTCTGGACTCCTCGGTCCTGCAGCAGAATGTGCTGGCGCCTGTTCTGGGGATTGAAGATCCCCGAACAGATGAGAGAATTGATTTTGT
This sequence comes from Eubacteriales bacterium, assembly GCA_028706195.1. GTDB lineage: Bacteria > Bacillota > Clostridia > Saccharofermentanales > DTU023 > DTU032. Next base: position 1,560 of record JAQWBU010000147.1, on the reverse strand, counting down.
CGGCGGCATCCGCGGTCTCGGGGAGCTGGCGGACAGAGTCGATGCCGGGGAAGCGGTCGCCTTCGCTCTCTACCCGACGACCATGGATGAACTGCTGGATATAGCTGACGCTGAACTGATCATGCCGCCCAAATCAACCTGGTTTGAACCGAAACTGCGCTCAGGACTCTTTATCCACAAGCTGGCGGATGAATAATTTCGTGCCTGGCACTGAATGATTCAGTGCCAGGCAACACCTACTCAGCATTTATTTACCATCGTCGTTATCAACATTTACCGATTCTTTCAGAAGATCGCCCACATTAATAACAGGCAACACAACCGCAGGTCTTCCGTCCTGACAAGATATGGTGTGTATATAGCTCCTGATAAATGGAATCAACAGATGTAAGCTCGAGAAAAGAATCGCTTCATCAATAACGTCATCATCTAATAAGCTGGTTGACGCAAAATATCCAGCGACTACAACTTCAATGTCCGCCAACCCAGTAACTTTCGTTTTTATCTCCACTCTAAATTTATCTGAATCATCTTCAGATCTTTGAATGAGTGGTTCGAAGCGCATGGAACCTTGATATTCACCTTCAACTTCATTCCTAATATAAGAACACGAAATTACTTCGTACCTTTCTAATTCAAATGATGCTTGCATCAGAATACCTCTTTCTTTTGCTAAAGCTCGCCCATTGTAGCTTCTTTGATGGAAATCCGAATCAGCTTCATGCTGTTTATCTAAACTAACCGAGAAACTAGGTTGCTTTCTCTTGGAGTCATTAGCAGTGTTACCAAAACTGTAACAAATTACATTTGTGTTGCAGGGGTCTTTGGTGTTTGTGGTCAAATGTGGTTCAAATACTATTTGCAGATTCGCACCTATTGCCTGAGCAATTTTTTTCAATGTCTTCAACGTAGGATTAGCGTCTGCTGATTCCAATTTGCTTAAATCACTTCTATTTATCTTGATCAGTTTTGCTAATTCAGCTTGTGTTAAATTTTTATCTGAACGATATTGTAGAAGGACTTTCGCAATTTCGAAATCTGGCTCCAGTTTATAATAAGCAGCTCTGAACTCTTCATCTTCCATTCTATCTGCAAAATGATCTTCTCTAAATCTCATTTCCGTTTTTCCTCCTGTATATAAAAATCGTCTTTCCTTTTTTTAGCAATATCAATTTCTTTACGAGGGGTCTTATTCTGTTTTTTAATAAATCCGTGAAGATACACAATGCGATCTTCACCGCAATAAAAATATATTATTCTCGGCCATTTATTATCTGTTTTTGCTTTGATTTCATATAAACCAGCACCCAAAGATCGCACAAATGTGAATGGTCCTTGATCCCAATATGTTTCAAGATGCTCCATATATCCCAACATTTTTGCTTGTACTTTACTGCTTTGATTATCTAGCCATTCTTCAACGGGGCATGAACCATTAGCAGTCTTGTAATAAATACCCTGTAGCTTTTTGCTCATTCGTCCCTCTCCTCATGAGTCTGAATACAATATAGTTGGTTATAACCAACACGTCAAGTAATTATGAAACACAATTATGCGTGA
>JAQWBU010000033.1 GCA_028706195.1 Eubacteriales bacterium | reverse complement strand
AGCCCATCGGGCCTGTTCCATCTAATCTTGGCATATTATTCCCTCCTTTCGATTAATTATTGACATATGTCATCAATAACAGTATACGCTCAATGCGACATATGTCAATAACTGTCATTCTGTCTATATATTTTGAAAATCATTGTGCCAATTCCATTGGCCTATTCCCTATGAAAGTGAGTGCTCTTTCACTATTAGTTAGGCAAGCTAACATTAATGAAATGCAAGCATGCCAGACCTTTCACTTCGCTTGGATTGAATGATATGGTATTTAAGTATGTTTAATTTATTGGGAGGTTAATATCATTGGACTTGCTATTGAAAATAAGTATTGTTATTTTTGCTGGTATTGTGGGCGGACGGGTGGCGAATCGATTTAAGCTGCCCAATGTTTCAGGTTATATAATTGCAGGACTTCTGATCGGTCCATCCTTTTTAAATATTATCGCTTCAGGTGAAGCGGCAAATTTCGGCATTATTAGTGAGATTGCTCTGGCCGCGATTGCTTTCAGTATCGGAAGTGAGTTTCTTTTAAAAGACATGAAAGAAACCGGCAAAGATATTATGATTATCACTTTGGCTGAGGTATTCGGGGCGGTGACGCTCGTCTTTTTGGTGTGTTTCTTTATTTTCCGGCAGCCATTTGAATTCAGTATAGTGGTCGCCAGTATGTCTGCAGCGACAGCTCCTGCCGGCATCCTCATGGTGATCAGAGAGCTTAAGGCGCGCGGTCCGCTGGTAAATACTATCTTGCCCGTTGTTGCTATCGATGATGCAATAGGAATCATGGTCTTCAGTGTAGCTCTTTCGATTGCCAAATTAACCGCAGGTGTGGGAACCTTCTCCTGGATAGAACTGATCTGGGCCCCTTTGTCCGAGATTCTGGGTTCTTTGTTGCTGGGGGCTGTTCTCGGCTTCCTGCTGAGTCTTCTGGCTAACAAGGCAAAAGGTCAAAGCGAACTTCTTTGCGCTGTCCTGGCCTTTATCCTGGTAGGTGCAGGCTTATCGAATCAGCTGGGTTTTTCTTCCCTCCTGACCTGTATGGTGATGGGCGCGATGGTTGTTAACCTCCTGCACAATGCGAATCGCATCTTCAATCTCCTGGATGACTTTACTCCACCTTTTAACCTGCTTTTCTTTACCTTTGCCGGTGCCGGACTTGATATTGCCGTGTTTGGCAAAGTGGGGCTGCTTGGTTTAGGCTATATTTTAGCAAGGGCAACCGGGAAAATTCTTGGCGCAACTGCGGGTGCCAGGCTTACGAAGGCAGAACCTCAGGTGACGAAATACCTTGGCATGAGCCTCTTGACGCAAGGTGGCATATCGATCGGCTTGTCGATGGTAGTAGCAAGAGAGCTGCCACAGTATAGTGAATCTATAATTACTATTATTTTATTTAGCGTGCTCATCTATGAGATTGTAGGTCCCATCCTGGCCAAAATTGCCATTATTCGCGCAGGCGAGAAAAACGGAGCTATGAAGTCAATACCACAGACTGAGGATAATTAGAAGAAAGGCTGGATAATGAAATGAATGTATTATTTATTATATTGAATGAAGTGGAGTATCTGGACGATATCCTGGATTGCTTCGTTGAAATCGGGGTTAAAGGCGCAACTATTCTCGACAGTCAGGGTATGGGTTCTGCCATAACCAACAGTGGCCGGGGACATGAACCCTTCTTTGGAGCCATTCGTCACTTCCTGGATAATGCGAGACCTTATAACAAGACAATCTTTACCGTGATTGAGGATGAAGAGATGCTCGCGACTGCGATTGAGTCGGTCCGCGCGATTCTCGGTGACATGAGCAAACCGGGCGTAGGCATGATGTTTACGATGCCGGTCGGGGAGGTCTACGGGCTGTAAGCTGAGAAGCCAGATTTGCACGTTGTGATTTGTGTAAAGTGCAAAATTTGATTAAGAGGGCGCACGCGAGGCGCCCTCTTTCGCTTTAAGTAAGTTTTTTAAAAATAATTGCTCATCTCATCAATATTAACTTTCAATGTGTAAAAAAAATATTCTTATTCGGATAATATTTCCATTTCGAAAATCTAAGATGTTATAATTAATGACAAGAAAATATATATTAATATTGTTGATCGCAAAATCCTCATAACATATTGCTAAATGACCTATTATGTGTATAAGCAAATATCTTGCTTTATATGCGGAATTGGCTGCGAGCATTCATAGGAGGTACACGATGAAAAAAAGTAGCTTCTTGACACGCGTAATAGTTAGCTTGATCATAATTTCCCTCATAATTCCTTTCTCAATCGCTGCCCAGACTGACCAGAGCGGGAGTGAGGATTCAATTGTGGGCTTGACAGAAATTACTGAAGTATCGCCCGATGGCTCCGATCCGACTTCGGCACAAGACAGTGCCGGTCTGGCAGGAGCTGATTCTTTGCTCGAAAATCCGGAAGAAACTATTGAGACCAGTGATACTACAACAACTGAAACAACTGCGACTGTACCTTCCGAGACAGAGCCAAGTGAAACAACTGAGGATCCGACTGCGCCTTCCGAGACAGAGCCAAGTGCAACTACGGCGGAAGCGACCACCGGCACTTCAGAAACAGATCCGACCGCAGCTTCCGAGACAAAGCCTGAAGAGACGACCACAAACCCATCTCTTAGCAGCCCGACTGACCCCGCGGCGACCGAGCCACAAGAAACTACTGCGTTTACGTCAGAGCCAAAACCGACTGAGCCGACATCAAAGAAGCTTGAGGAGGACAATAGTCTTGAAGTGACAGGGGAGCCGGTACTTATTCAGGAGATTTCGCCACTGGCACTGCCTCCTGATGCTGCAACAGACCCGACCTATTACATCGATAACGTCAATACAAATTATAAAAGAGCCATGTCCCTGGTCGGTTATTTCAATCCGCCGACAATCCACGATACAGCTGCACAGCCGGATACTGAAATCCCCGTACCTACAGTCGAAAAAACTGCCACACCTGTCGCAGGCTTGGTTAATACCTGGGACATAGCGCTCGAAATAATGTCCAAAGATGTAAGAAAGACAGCGGATATTGTTTTGGTGCTTGATACGTCAGGCAGTATGGCCGGAACAAAATTGACGGCCATGAAAGATGCAGCCAATATCTTCATTGACACTGTTTTAGTCAATGACACGACCAGAGTCGCAATTGTCTCCTATGACTACTATGCAGATAATTCCATCGGCTTCCGCAACAGCAGCCACAAGCAGCAACTCAAAGATTTCGTCAACCTTACCAGCGCCGCCGGCGGTACCTTTACTCAGGATGCTTTACGCGCAGCGCAGATAATTCTGGATACTTATTCCACCACAGCAAGCTCAAAACACATTGTTCTCCTGTCTGATGGTTTGCCGACTTACTCTTATCCTCTGACAGACCCCAATCTTTACCTCGGATCCAATCTGACCGGCAGAGTTCACGAATCGGTCAATTATGATTATATTGACTATCCGACAACGGGTCACTACTATGCGTACCGGCAAAACGGCGTTCCTGCAAGCCCGACGCAGAGCATGTTTGATCTGAATTGGCGCATCGGCTCCGGAAATGCACAGCATGTGATGTATTACGACGGGGACCTGGCGGATGTGGATTATACCGTAACGCGCAACGATGCCAGCGGCACGTACTTTTTGTACAATGGCGATCTATATCTCAAGACAGGATCGACAACTTATACTCAATACACAAACTACATCACGATAGATGGCAACAGATACTATCCGGTCGGTCCAACATACTATTACAGGCCTTACTACAATTACTATCTATACACTTTACCCACTGCGAGATACATAATTACTGCCAATGCCCGTGACGGAATCTCCCGTTATCACTATCTGCCTGCCAATACGATCGCACAGTCCAAGATCGCCCAGCAGCAAGGCTACATCGTACATACAGTAGCTCTGGCGATCACGCCTGATCCATATACCGGAGTTAACGGTGATCTGGTTTTGCGGGATATAGCATCGACACCGGCGCATGCCTACAAGGCCTCGACCGACAATCTGGCAGCAATTTTTGCCACCATTGCAGGTTCCATTATTTCCTCAATCAGCGATGCTTCTGTGACAGATCCGCTGGGTCCGGGCTTTGCCATGAGCTACTCCGGCGGCAACCCGTTCTTTAACGCTGATGGCCTGAGTGTGGGTGTCAACTTCAGCGCCGGTGAAGCGATCTATACTCTGGCGACAAAGACTGTCACCTGGAATGTCGGTTCCCTGTCAGCGCCAATTTCTGTTGGCGGTCAGCCTTACCATTACGAACGACTTACTTACCGCCTGGAGATAGACGACGGGATATTGGATCCCGCTGTGCCGAGGTTTGATCGCAACCCTGACGGAACAGGCACAGCTAATACCAGCGGGAATTTTTATCGGACAAATGGGACAACAACCCTGACTTACAAAAACTCTGCCGGAGTTCTGGCTGCAACCATTAATTTCCCTATACCGGTGGTTAACCCGATTTTCCTCAGAGTAGAAAAGATACTTCAGGATGCTGCCGGCAACACGATCACAGATCCTGATCTCACCTTTACCATCCGCATCCAAAGTGACGCCACTGACGGAGATATTATTTATCCCGAGTACGACAGAAGCTTCAACCTGAAATCGGGTGAGTTTGTAATTACCACGGATTTGCGTCTGGCTGATGTCTATACAGTGTCCGAAATTTCGAACCCGGACTACGATGTCAGCTTTAAGGTCAACGAAAGCACAGCAACAACGTTCACAGTCCAGGCTCCGTCAGGCAGTCCGCTTCTTGACAGCGGGCAAAGTGATATCGAAGTTGAGGTTTTCAATAAAGCAAAGGTTCAACTCACAAATGTAACAATCGACAAAACGGTCAGCGGCCTTCTCGGAGACAGAAACAGAATATTCACCTTTGAGGCTAAAGTGATGACGGCGTCCGGCGATCCCGCCGATTACGACGTCACAGCTCCGGATCCGGGCGCCGCCTACAGCTATGACAGCCTTACAGGAATATACAGCTTCAGTCTCAAACACGGTGAAAGTGTCAGCTTACCGGATCTGCCTCAGGATTCCCTGATCTGGCTGCGTGAAACTAATACTGCCGATTACACAATTACAGTAAGATCCGGCAGTGAACCCGACACCATTAACTACAGCGTCAGCGAGGGCTGGTACAAAATAACAATCACTGAAAATATTTCCATCCACGTAGAAAACTTCAAAGATGCTATCCCGGATACCGGTGTCTCACTCGACAGCTGGCCCTATTTCCTCATTCTTGGCCTGGTCGTGGTGGGAGCTCTTAGTTTCTTTATCATCCGCAGGCTAAGAAGCAAAGATTAATCAAGGCAGGTGACTCATGACACGCAAAAGTCAAAAGAAAAAAATGATCGAGCCGGAAGCTTCTGAACAGAAAGAAGGTAAAGACACTCAGCACTTAGAAACCGTTGCTGAGTGGCTGAAGAAAGTGAAATTCAAGCGAAGCTTACTGGGCGGTGTCAGAGAAGAGGATGTGTGGAAAAAAATTGCTGAGCTTAATGCCCTTTATGAGAGAGCTCTGGAAGCAGAAAGAATTCGCTGTGACACATTAATAGAGCATTATCGGCTTAAGCCGGGATCAGGAGAAGACAGACACCTGGAAACAGAGAAACAATTTGTCCTGATGGGAAAAAGACAATGAACAGCAAGACACTGGCAGAAATTATCGATAAACGCAGAAAACGCGTATTGCTGCGCAAGGATTTTATAAGTCTGGCTGTTCGCGTTCTGATGATTTTGCTCGTGGGGTGGCTGCTTCTTTCTCAGGTCTTTATGATCACACAGGCGCAGGGAAGCGCGATGTTTCCCTCACTTAAAGACGGAGATTTAATATTGGCCTTTCGCCTGCAGGATAAATATGAGCAGGACGATATAGTCATCTACAGACGTGACGGGCGGCAATATATCGGACGCATTGCCGCCAGAGGCGCAGACATTGTCAGTTTGGATGACAGCGGAAGCTTGATAGTTAATGGAACGGTCCAAAGCGGGGAAATCATCTTCCCGACCTACGCCGGTGAAGCACTGGAGTATCCCTACCGTGTTCCTGAAGATTGTATCTTCGTCCTGGGGGACTACCGTACCCAAAGCGAAGACAGCCGCAACTTTGGCGGTATTCCGATGGAAGAAGTTGAAGGCAAAGTTATAACTTATCTGCGCAGGCGCGGACTTTGATCCTTAGTTTGAAGACAGCTGATATTTGCTTTGAAAAGATAATTCAGCAACTTGTATTGGAGGTAAACCCATGAAAAAGATCTTAGTGTTACTGCTGGCCCTGCTAATGGCGCTGGCTATACCTACCGCAGCTTTTGCGATAGTGACAACCGCTCCGGTATACGAGGACATGACGACAGTCAACCTGAATAAACAGTTCGTGCTGACTAATGCGGACACGACCAATCTGGCGGAGACATTCAATTTCAAGATTAAACCGTACAGTGTCTCAGATGCCGGTGCTGGCATCACAACAGCGAACATGCCTATGTTCACCCCGTTTACGGGAACAGGTGTTGACAGAGAGTATACGACTTCAATTTCGTTTGCCCTGGGTGAAGCGACAGTTCCCGGAGATACCAACTCCACAACGCTGACGCTGCCCACATACACCTCTGTCGGTATTTATAAATACATCATTACGGAAACTGCCGGCACGACCGCAGGCGTCAGCTATGATTCAAATCCGATGTATTTAACCGTCACAGTAGTTGAACAAAACGGTAAAGTTCGCATCGCTGCCCTGCATTATGGCACTCTCACAGGCAGCAAAGTCGAGTATTTCGAGAATGAGCATTCAGCCGGTTCGATAGAAATAAGCAAGACAGTAAGCGGCACCCTCGGTGATACAGCAAAATATTTCGACGTTGTTGTAACTCTTACGGGCGTGCAGGGCAAGACCTATGCCGCATCGTATGCCGTAACAGGAGGCAGCCATGCCACTAACCCGACGACAATAGCTATCGGAACGCCCACCACATTTAAACTCAAGGATGGTGAGACGATAACGATAGCCAACCTCCCCTACGGAGTTACCTACACCGTAGTTGAAGCCGATTACACCGGGGAAGGCTATGATGCCGCAGCTTACAACTTCTCAGACAATGACAAAAAGATCGACTCCGTCAAAGACACAGTCGGCATATTAAACAACAAGGGCGGCGTACCCGATACAGGCATTTCTCTCGACAGCCTGCCCTACATCCTTTTGATTGCACTCGCAGGTGGCGGACTGATTTTCTATTTCGCCCGCAAGCGGAAGGTGGAAGAGTAAAGTGCCTCACAAGATAAGTGAGACCGTATTTTATTCAATAGAACTGCCCGGGAGGGCGGGTTTCCGCCCTCCCCGGCTCAGAAGGAGCGCCACAGATGAACCTGGCCCGTGTGTTTCTCAAAATAGCAAATGGCGTCATCAGCGCAGTTATTGTCATCTCCCTGCTTTTAGCGGGTGCATACGCTGCCTACGCTCTGTGGGATAACAGCCGAATTTATGCTTCCGCTGATGATGTGCAAAGAGAGATGCTGAAACTGAAACCTGAACTGCCGGAGACTTCTGACAGCGGTCCGACCTTTGCGGAACTTCTGGAAATCAATGGCGATATTTGCGCCTGGGTCACGGTGGACAACACGCCACTTGATTATCCGGTAGTGCAGGGAGAAACAAACCTGAGCTACATCAATACAGATGTTTATGGAAACTTTGCCCTGGCCGGAAGTGTTTTTCTTGATTCTCGCAATGACAGAGACTTCCGCGATTCGTACTCGCTGCTCTATGGCCACGATATGATCGATTACAAAATGTTCGGCGCTTTGGAGCTATTCAAGGATGAGGTATTTTTTAATCAAAACAATAGTGGAACTCTGATTTTACCCGATCGTGTATATGACTTGAAAATATTTGCCTGCCTGCTGCTTGCGGCTTCAGATGACTACATCTTCGAACCACAGGTCTGGCAGACAGATGATATAGATAAATTACTGACTTACACCAGCGAAAACGCCATGTATGTAGATGAAAAAACCATTCAGGAATTACGAGGAAATGACGATGTTCAGGTACTGGCACTTAGTACTTGTTCGGCGGAATTTACCAACGCACGAACCATACTGTTAGCTGCTATGGTGCCACATTAAGCAGCAGCTTAGGAGGAATCAATCATGAAGAAAAAATCATCGATCGCAATAATACTGGTGCTTATCATGCTACTTTGTTCTGTAATGCTTGCTGCGCCGTCCTTTGCTGCTGAGATGCCCGATGGTGCGCTGCCAGTAACTATTAAGCTGGAGGGCCTGACATTGCCTGATCCTGAGGAGATATACCTGATCAAGCTTGAAGCTGACGATCCCGCTTATCCCATGCCCGCAGAGAGTGTAGACGGCGTTTACACATTGTCAATCAGAGGCGCCGCAAGCGAAAGTTTCCCCGCCATCAGCTTTTCCCGGGTCGGCATTTACACATATACGCTTTATCAGGAGTCGGGCACTAACACCCAAGCCGTTTATGACGATACGATCTACTTGCTGACGGTGTATGTGACAAACAAAGAAGAAGGCGAAGGACTGGAAACACAGTGGATCCTCAAACTGGCTGGAGTTGAGGGTAAGCAGGACGCAGTCTTTACGAATTACTATGAAAGTGTGGCGCCGATTACTCCTCCTTTGATTGAGCTGGAGAAATTGGTGCAGGAAAAGAAATTCTCCAAGGCCGGTGACCTGCTGCATTTTTCCTTTGTTCTGAAGAATGTTGGTGTTGTACCCGTTGTCAAGCTTGTGGTTAACGACGCGAAGCTGGGGGTGGAGAATCTTCTCATTGATCTGAGCGAAGATCCGCTGCTGCCCGGTGAGAGCTATACCTACAAGTTTGTGAAGGCTTATGTGATTACTGAAGCAGATGTCAAGGCAATGCTGTTTAAGAATACAGTCAAAGTCGTTGCCGAATCTGAATCAGGCCTGAAGGATGAGGATGAGGATGACGTGACGGTTCCCTTTGAGAAGATCGCACCCTATATTCCGCCTACCGGGGAAACAAGATCTTATCTTTCAGCCATAATCCTGCTCAGCCTGGGAGCTGTTGTAATTTCTTTTCTGCTCTACCGGCGTAATAAACACCGCGGAGAAAGTGAATTCAGACAGTAACTGTTTAGAGGGTGTTGAAAGAAGCAAAGGAGCTTCCGGCCGGAAGCTCCTTTAATTTGCGGAGCCAGGTGACTGATTTGATGAAGCTGTCACTCTATACTCGACAAATTAGCAAAATTGATATAAACTGTCGACAATAGACTGACAGATTTGGAGACGATCATGAAGGATTACATTATTCGAGAACGCTATTTGGAACGTATCAGACCCTTTGTCAACAAACCTGTCGTAAAGGTTCTGACCGGGCTGCGGCGCGCCGGCAAGTCCACTTTGCTCAGAATGATTATGGCTGAGCTACTTTCGGATACGCCCAGCGAAAATATCTACTATCTGAATATGGAGTCCAGAAAAGGTCTCTCGATCAATAATGAGATGGATCTCATTGAAGACATTGAAGCATTTGCAGATGCTAAGGACGACAAATTGTACTTCTTTCTTGATGAGATCCAATACGTAAGTAATTGGGAGAGGGCTGTCAATGTATTGAGAGTTGACTACAATTGCGATATCTACATTACCGGAAGTAATGCTAATCTTCTTTCTGGCGAGCTCGCTACCCTGATTGCGGGCAGGTATGTGCAATTTGAAGTTATGCCGTTTCAGTTTAAAGAGTTTTTGGACATGGTCCGGGAAGAGACCGGCGAAGCCGGGAAAGAGAGCTCATTTCGTCTCTACCTTGAGCTGGGTGGCATGCCCTTTCTGAGCAATACATTGGGAAATAAACAGGATAGCATGGTCTATCTTAAGGACACCTTTGATTCAATTGTAATAAAGGACGTTCAGGGAAGAAATGAGATCAGGGATCTGGATCTTCTAAACCGCCTGGTTCACTATGTTGTGGAGCAATGTGGACAGACATTTTCTGCGAGAAGCATTCATCGATATTTGAAGAATGAGCAAAAGAGGACGACGGTGGATACTATACTCAATTATCTTGCCTACTGCGAAGAAGCATTTATCTTCCGTCGCATAAAGAGGCACGATGTGAGGGGTAAGGAAGCATTCAAATATCAGGACAAGTATTATCTGACGGACCATGGGTTCAGAGAAGCGCTGGGATACAGTAATACGGAACAGATACAAGCGGTTCTGGAGAACATTGTTTGTAACGAGTTATTGAGCCGCAACTATCAGCTTGCTGTTGGAGACCTGGGAGGAAAAGAGATTGATTTTGTCGCGAAACGAGGTCAAGAGCTGATTTACATCCAGGTTTGCTATCTTCTGGCTGAAGAGGCTACGATCGAACGTGAATTTGCGCCTCTTCTAAGCATAGAAGATAACTATCCCAAATACGTTTTGAGTATGGACTCGCTCAATATGGGCCGAGAAGGTATCCGGCACATGAATATAACTGACTTCCTCTTGCAAGATAAATGGTAATTGCTTTGCCATGAAACTGTCGCTCTATACTCGACAAAAGCTCCGAAAGAGGGTTAAGTGTCGAGTATAGAAGGACAAGTTGGGGAAATTTGGCAATAGAGAAATCAGCTGACGTCATCGTTGCGCTACGTTCCATTTTTCCATGATCTTGATTTTTTAACTACAATTAGGTGTATCATATTGCGTGGCCCTTCAGGCCGTAATTTCACGCGTGTAAACTTGAATTTTCAATATACACATACATATAAAGGAGATGCGAAAAAAATACATGAGCATCATTAAGAGAAAAAAGATAATTAATATTGCAGTTATTGCCCACGTAGACGCCGGTAAATCCACGCTGGTCGACGCCTTCCTGGCCCAAAGTGGAATTTTCCGGGACAACGAAGAAATGGCCGATCGCGTCATGGACTCCAACGACCTGGAAAAAGAACGCGGCATAACTATATATTCCAAAAACTGTTCGGTCATGCATGAGGGCTTTAAGATCAACATTGTGGACACGCCCGGTCACGCCGACTTTTCTTCGGAGGTGGAGCGTATCATCAAGACCGTCGACACGGTAATTTTGCTGGTTGACTCTTCCGAAGGACCAATGCCGCAAACGCGCTTTGTTTTGCAAAAGTCTCTGGAAGAAGGTTTAGTGCCCATTCTTCTCATTAATAAGATTGATAAAAAGGATGCCCGCATAGACGAGGTTGTGGACGAGGTTTATGAGCTTTTCATGGATCTTGAGGCAACGGACGAGCAGCTGGATTTTCAGATTTTATACGGCATTGCCAGACAGGGAATTGTTGTGCGCGACCCGGCGGAAGTGGCGGACATTGAGATCGAAACAGCCGGCAAGAAAGTAAACAAGAGACCTACGGGTCAGGATGGCTTAAATCTTGTTCCCTTATTTGACGCGATCATAGAGCAGGTCAAGGGATATCCAGATTATTCCGAGGAGCCGCTGCGCTTTCAGATATCGACCTTAGCTTACGACGACTACATCGGACGACTGGGTATCGGCCGTGTTGAAAGAGGAACGATTCATCCCGGCGAGACGGTTTCCGTTGTTGACAGCGACGGTAAGAGCAGATTGGAAAAGATCAATCAGATCTTTACATATCAGGGGCTGAAGCGGGTGGAAGAATCTGAAGTATCCTGCGGAGATATCTGCGTTGTTTCAGGCATCAAAGACATCACGATCGGCGATACCATCTGTGATCCGGAATATCCCGTGCAGATGTCCACCATCAAAATTGAAGAACCCACGATGAGTATGAACTTTATGGTCAACACCTCACCCTTTGCCGGCAGAGAAGGAAAGTTCGTAACAACACGGCATATCAGGGATCGTTTGGAAAAGGAACTGGAAGTCAATGTGGGTCTTGTGGTTGAAGAGACCGACTCCACAGATGCCTTCAAAGTATCCGGACGCGGAGAACTGCATCTTTCGGTCTTAATTGAGCAGATGCGACGCGAAGGCTACGAACTTGCCGTCTCAAAACCCGAAGTAATTTTAAAAGAAAATGAGCAGGGCAAAAGGACTGAACCAGTCGAAGAAGTTGTCATTGAAGTTCCTGATGAATATTCCGGTACTGTCATATCTGAACTCAATATTCGTAAAGGCATGATGGTCAGCATGAGCATAAAGAACGGCCGCAGCAGAATCATTTACACTGTGCCCACGCGCGGTCTTCTGGGTTTAAGGACTGTCTTTATGAACATGACACGCGGCGAAGGTACGATGGTGCGGCGCTTTTATGCTTATGAGGATTATAAAGGTGAAATCGCTGAGAGAAGCAATGGCGCTGTCATTGCTCAGGAAGAAGGCATAACCACAGGCTACGCCCTGGCCAATATCGCAGAGCGGGCGGAGCTCTTTGTGGCGCCCGGGACTCACGTCTACGAAGGTATGATCGTGGGGCTGAACAGCCGCAATGAAGATATGGTAGTTAACCCCTCCAAAGCGAAAAAAGCCAGCAATATCCGCGCTGCCGGTACTGATGAAGCCGTTAAGCTGCCGCCGCATCGCGTGTTCACGCTCGAGGAGTCGCTGGAGTTTATCAATGACGACGAGCTCGTCGAAATCACACCCTCAAACATAAGACTGCGTAAGAGGTTTTTGACGGAGCGTGAGCGCAGAAAATCCGGGAAATAATAATCAGATGTGCAGGCGTTTGGACAGCTCGTGTTTAATAACGCCGCCCTGGAAAATAATGGCTCCCACGATCATGAGCAGGCTGACACCCACACAGATGACTGAAGGCAGCTGGATCGTGACCCAACCAAAGATTAAGAAGAGCAGCGGCACTAGTCCCAGCACCGCGCAGAGCAGCAGGTAAACCATGTAGTCGCCGCTTTCCAGATGCAGCGCCCGGGCGAGTATGTAAAGTGTCGCCTGCGCTGCCAGCAGTATGATCGGGATGGCATAGTTCAAAGACCAGCCCTGCCAGCCAAGCATCCAGTCCCAGATCAGAACCAGAAGCGAGAGGATCGTGACCTGCCAGGTGACAATCTTGCTGACCTGCCTTCGCCTGATGACGGCAGCGCCTACGCTGGCCCAGGTCGAGATGATCCCCAGAAGGGTCATGAGCGGCAGATTTAGGGGCAGCTCCAGTGAGTAATCGACAATAATACTTAAGACCAGTGCCGCAAGTGAAATAAACACGAATAAACGCGTCAGAAGACGGCGATTAAACTTTTGCTCTACGGGGGGAAAGACGTCTCTGGCATCATCGAGTCTGGCGTCTGCTGATACCTGCAGCGGTTCGTTATCCAGCGGACACATAGCCTTGTAGCCCCGGATGTCACAGCCGCAGTTGGGGCAAGTTGTCGTTCCGCCGGGGCTTAGACCCTCCGCAGACGGCATCAGCGCAGCCTCACCGTTTTCACCGCCTGAATCGGCAGTGATGATGTTTCGGTTGCTGGTGATCTCGATCGGGACTCCTTCCTCCTTAAGAGCGGTAAAGAAACGATACTGCAAATCAGTTTCCCTGAATATTGATATGAAACTGACCGTGAACTTTCCAGCACAACTTAAGGCAGACATGGATATGCCGCGGGTGGCGACGGAAGCATAACAGCTGCGCACATAAGCACAGAGTTTTTCCGGAAGATCGAGACGCCCCACATTGGATATACTGCTTGTCTGCTTTCGATCGCTGAAGCGGTGGGCAATACGAAGACTTAGATCCTTGAGACCTGTTGGTAAAATACGCACCGCGGGATTAGCTTCCAGCTTCAGCAACTCAGCCGAGTCAGCAGCCAGTTTCTCCGCTTGCAGGGCTTCACTGAAAGCATCCGAGATCTGCGCGATCCACCAATCCAAATCCAAAGCTTCTTCTTCAGCCGGTTCCGGCAGTTCAACGTGCATGACCTTGAAGAAGTTGCGTTCCGTTCTGGAGCGGAATAAGGACCTCAGGTTTACCGGAATGGCCAGAACAATGGGCCGCGGCTTGTCGCCATCACGCGTCTCCCAGATCGCTCTGGCATAAATAGCGGAAATATAAACTGTCAGGGTTGCCTTACGGCGTTTGGCTGCATCCAGTACCGCCTTGATCGGCATGCTTCCTTCAATGAGATTGGCGCGGTTTCTTAACAGCGGTGTTCCTTTGTACTTCCAGGCTCTGACACGCTTCTTTTTTCCTTCGGATTTAAAAATTTTACTCTTCAGTTTGACGTCGTTTTTAAAATATCGTTTAAAGCTGTCACTCATCTTTTCCCCGGCCGGTGATCGTTCGAAGAGGGGCTGGATGTCTTCAGCTCTTATAGTTTCAGGATGACGCAGAAGCAGATACTGGCCCAGGAGCGCCCGGACGAAAGCCACAGCCACTGCGCCGTCGCAGACGGCATGGAAGATCTCGGCGCTGATGCGGCTGCCATAG
>JAQWBU010000146.1 GCA_028706195.1 Eubacteriales bacterium | reverse complement strand
GAGATATTTCCGCTTTCTTCAAACTCGAGCGGCGCTTTATCTTCATGCAGCTGCGCCATAACATCTTGCCAAATGCGAATGGCGTTGCGAGAATCCGCATCATCAATTTCAGTACGTCTCCCGTTAGCATTATCAAAGCCATACCAGACTGCGGCAGTATAGTACGGTGTATAACCACAGAACCAGACGTCAATCTGATCGCTGGTTGTACCGGTCTTACCGGCTGCCGTCTGATTAGGTAATTGTGCGTACGGTGTGATCCAGCTTGTGTTCATCAAGGTGCCTTCCAGGATAGAAGTCATCACTGTAGCTGTCCCCGGCGAGAAAACCTGATCATATTGGGGTTTATTTTCCAGAAGGACATTACCATCAGCATCCAGCACGCGTCTGAACAAAATTGGCTCAGTATATAATCCTTCGTTAGCAAAAGCTGCATAAGCTCCAGCCATTTCCGTAGTTGTAACGCCTTGTCCAAAAGCGCCCAGGGCTCCGGACGGGTGAGGTTCGTTAGTCCTGTCGATGCCCAAACGACGTAAATATGACAGACCGGTTGGCGGGTTCAACACTTCTGTATAAATTTCAACTGCAATCGTATTATAAGACTGTTGCAAAGATTGCCTGGCTGTTACCAGACCGTAGTGCTGCCTGGTCACATTAACCGGCCACTCATCTTCCGGATTTTGCGGGTCCAAAAACTTCGGTTCATCATTAAAGATTGATGCCGCAGTGATCATACCGGTTTCTATTGCAGGCCCATAAACCAGCACAGGCTTTATCGAAGAACCGGGCTGGCGATAGGCCTGTGTCGCACGGTTAAAAATGAAACTTCTGTTTTTCTGGCCAAAGCCTCCTACTAAACCAACAACTTCACCTCTGGTAGCAGGTTCGTTCGACACAATAGTGATTGCACCCTGAGGCGGCTCAGGAATATCAGGCAAGGCTTCATAATTAGTAGAAAAAAGTTCCTGTTTCAGGAAACTGGCTTCAGCTTTGCGCTGTACTTCCTGATCCATGGTTGTTTCAATTGTCAGTCCATGCTGAAAAACTGCAGTCTGCGCCAAATTATAGGAATAACCGCGCCGCTGCATGAGCTGCTCAATGACCTGCTCTACCACTGCGTCAACGAAATAAGAGGTGACTCCTTCGCCTTCTTCTCTCTCGTCGACCAAAAAGACCAGCTCGCGATTCAAGGCTTCTTTGTACTCATCCTCTTCAATCATTTCCAGTTCATACATTTTGCTGAGAATGATGCGCATGCGCCGCATGGCATTGCGTCTGCCATATTCCGTCTTCGGATTGTAGATGGAGGGCAGGTTGGGAATGCCGGCCAAAAAGGCGCACTCTGCCAGATCAAGCTCGGAAACATCTTTGCCAAAATAAGTCATAGCTGCGGCCTGCACACCTGTAAGATTGTTGGCCATGGGCACCATATTGAGGAAGAGCTCCATAATTTCATCCTTGGACAGTCGTCGTTCCAATTCCAGGGCTCGTTCCCATTCCTGCACTTTACGTTGCGCCGATCTCTCGTCGGCACCTGACATCATTTTTACAACTTGCTGAGTAATTGTCGAAGCGCCGTGTGTGGGATTACCGGCATTAAGAAAAATACCGGCCACTGCATTGGCTATACGTTTAGGATCAATACCTTTATGGTCCAGGAAACGCTCATCTTCGATGGCGATAAAAGCGTCATCTATGTAGCTTGGCTTCATCCGGGTAATAGACACATACTCACGGTTGACGTTTTGCGCTCCTGTTAACTCCCTTACAACCTGACCCCTGTTGTCAAGTATAACTGTCGCTCCTTCTGAAGACTTCAGATCAATCAGCTCCAAAGGTGTAGTGGTGGAAATGTAACCGGAAAGCATGCCGCTGCCTGCTCCGGCTATGAAAATCGCTAAAACCAGTAAAAGAACCAGTGCGATCTTGAGACCTTTCTTGGCCGCTGACCAGATAACCTCCGGAACAGTCTGGAAACTACGGTTCTTTGTGGGATAGCCACTTATGCGCTTACGCCACTCCCGTCTCGCCTTTCCATAGCGCCTCTTGTGTTCGCCCGGAACAGGATCTCCCCTGTAGCTGTTCTGTTTATGAACAGCTTCTCTTCTGTCAATAGCAGGCTTGGGCTGAGAATCCGAGCTGCGTGCAATGCGCGTGCGGGAATCTACACTGGATTTCGTGTCCCTTGGCGATTGAAGTTTTTCGTCAGAACTCGAGTCGTCCGGCTTGAGAGGCCCGGAGTTTGGGCGGCGCATAACATTGCCGGAAGAATTCTCCTGTCCGGACTGCGATAATCTTTCAAATCTATCTTGCTCAGAGTTCATCTGCTTATTTTACCATATCAGCGCAATAGGCTCATAAAGTCACTGTGTCGGGGTAGAGTCAGCGTGATGAATCCACAGGCAGAAATCCTCTGCCGTATGCCTCGTCATATGATGTGACAATAACCATCACATCGTCATCTATTTCTCTGACCAAGGAATGCAGACGTGGCAACTGTGATCTGCTGCATGCGCAAAAAATAACATCCTTCTCAGCAGCAGTATATCCACCCCGAGCTTTAAACACTGTCGCACCACGCGTGAGCTTATTGGCGATTGCATGATTCATCTCAGTGGTATGCTCTGGATCAGTAATAATAATTGCGATTTTGCCCGAGATAAAGCCATAAAGGAGCTTATCCATTACTAAAGTCAATATTGCGCTGTAAGTAAAGCCATAGAGAATAGCGTCGATGTCACCGTATGCCAATCCGCCTGCAAGGATGATGATCCCATCAATAGCCATGGTCACCTGACCAAGAGACATGTGTGGTTTTTTGCGGCGAACCGACATTATGATCAGATCTGAACCGCCGGAACTGCTGCCATTATGATATATAAAGGCAAGTCCGATCCCTACCAGAGCGCCGCCAAATATCGCAGCCAGCAAACGTTCACCTGTATAAACAGGCAGCAGAGGGCAAACGAGGTCGATAACCAGCGTATTGATGAGTACCGTCACGAAAGTGCGGGTCAGAAATTTGCTGCCCAGAGTTCTGAGAGAAATCACTATAATCGGGATATTGATTAATAAAGTGCCGAGACCAATCGGAATATCAGAAAAGTGATTCAGGATAATCGCCAAACCCGTAACTCCGCCGGGAGCAAAATTGGCAGCCGATACGAAATTATAGATTCCGATACCAAAAAATATCGAAGCGATAAGGTCAATCAATAAATTTCGAGAATAATGTTTAATGTTCTTCTTCGAGAAAATTTTTTCCAATGAAGACTTCATTTAACCCTCTTTCAGAGCATCCGCAAAAATATACGCAAGCAAAGAATAACAGACCTAAACAAAGGTGAGTTGAAATATTAGTTTGTTAAGAAATTAATCAGCGTTCTGGTAGTCGAAGTATGGTCAAACCCGCCGACTTCCTGACCGTATCTGTTATAGAACATCCACAT
>JAQWBU010000032.1 GCA_028706195.1 Eubacteriales bacterium | reverse complement strand
TCGCCAGTGAAAGCTGGTGATCAGCTACTATGACACGAGCGCTCCTGTCTTCTTCATTCAAAATGACGCGAATCACTTTGGCAGGAGACAATGCATTGCTGATGAAAACCTCAATATCAGGATCCCAGGCAATTATATCAATTTTTTCGCCATTTAATTCATCAATTACCGCTTGTACTCTCATTCCGCGCTGTCCGACGCAGGCGCCGACAGGATCGACGTTGGGATCGTTGCTGATCACGGCCATTTTGGTCCGGGATCCCGCTTCACGGGCGATGCTGACAATCTCAACTATGCCGGTCCCGATCTCCGGAGCTTCCTGTTCAAAGATGCGTCGCACCAGATCAGGATGGCTGCGGGAAACAATAATAATAGGACGATTGCGGCGCTCATCCACCTTGAGAATATAAAAGCGCATTCTCTGGTTAAAGCGGTAATTATCCAATTTTGATTGCTGACTGTGTGGCAATACAGCTTCTGCCCGATCTATATCTACAGCGACTTCGCTGCGGTCTTTACGTTGCACTATACCTGTGGCTAGTCCGCCCACACGGTCGGAGAACTCTTCATGAATACGCGCTTTCTCGGCCTGAGAAAGACGTTGATTGATTACGCTTTTGGCGGTCTGAGCGGCAAGGCGTCCAAAATCGGCAGGATCAACCTCTCTCACCAGCTGATCACCAGGCTCCAGTTCATCGGAAAGAGCGAGAGCTTCTTCCAGAGAAATTTCAGAATTGGGATCTTCCACTTCTTCTACAACCGTGATTGGTTGATATACGCGCATTTCACCTGTTTCTCTGTCAATATGCGCTGTGATGCCGTCATCGCGTTCCTCTTCTCCCTCTTCATCTGCCCGCTCACCGCGATCCTTATCCTTGACACGGATAACAAACTCCCGGCGATAAGCAGCGACCAGCGCTTCCTCTATTGCTTCCAGAAGGGTCTCAGTATCAATCCCGCGTTCTTTCTGTAATGATTTCAGGGCTTCAATAAATTCCCGATTCATATATTCTCCTTTTATCCTATCCCGCAAATGTGCAAGTTAATTTGTTAAAACACTACTTCGCGCTTTATGTGCGCTACCTTGGCCAATGGGAACATAATCTTTTTCCCATCCTGCTCAATGCCGACCTCATCTTCCGTAAAAACCAGAGGTCCGACAAATTCTTTCTCCCCGTCAATAGCAGCATAAAGCTTCACGATGACTACTTCGCCTTCATACCTGATAAAATCCGCCATACTCTTAAGCGGACGGTCGAGGCCGGGAGAAGATACTTCGAAGGAATCGTATTGATCAATCTTTAAATCAAATTCGATTATCGGATCCGCCAGTTCACTCAATTCTGTCAGCTCATCCAGCGTGATTCCGCCTCTGCGATCAGCAATCAGACGTAAAATAGAGCGGTCACCCGCTCGTTCTGTCTCAACATCAATCAGTTCAAGACCAAGCGATTCCGCCACAGGCGATATTTTTTCCATTATCCTGTCTTTTTCAGATAAAGTTTTCATAAAAATATCTCTCCTACAAACGAAAGAGCGGGACCCCCGCTCTTTCTCCGTACCAAAAGTATCATATCTATAATAAACCGCTTTGCACTTCAGGTCAAGTGTCAACGGCTTTTCGGGCGCTTTTGATTCTTTTAGCATTTTTGCTAAAAGTCCTATGTTTTTTTGGAGCTCTGAAGTAGAATGATACTATGTTTATGGACAGAAAGAAAGGAGCATCAAATGATTGATTTAATAGTAGGAGCCAAGGGCTCAGGAAAGACCCCGCTCATGCTTAAGGAAATTGAATCAGAAGCCCGAAAAGAGAATTCCAATATAGTTTTCATTGAACACGGTCGCCGTCTTGACCATGTAGTCCCCCACTCAATCCGTCTAATTGATATAACTGAATATCCCGTGAAAGGTTATTCCGAGTTGCTGGCCTTCCTGGCCGGTCTTAGTGCGAAAGATTACGACATTACCCATATATACATTGACAGTGTCTTCAAAGTAGTAGGCGACGATGATCCGCAGCATCTTGTATCCTTTGTGAAAAACCTGTCTGCGTTCGCCCCCAAGGTTGACAGCAATATTACCATCGCCGTCAGCTGCGATCAGAGTGAACTGCCGGCGGAAATACAGGAATATATGCGCGAACTGAATTAACTGAATATATATTTGCTGTGTTATTTGTTAAGCATTAATTAGTGTCCGTCAAGGACCCACACAAAATTGTGATTATGAGGAGATAATTATGTGGAAAGAATTTAAGGAATTTATTGCTCAAGGCAGTGTTATGGACGCAGCTATAGGCTTTGTTCTCGGTTTAGCTTTCAAAGCTATCATTGACAGCGTGGTAAACGGACTGCTTTTACCTGTCATCGGCTATCTGACAGCAGGCGTTGATTTCGCCAATTTAAAAGTAGTTTTGAAAGCGGCAACAGACACGACAGAAGAAATCGCCATCACTTATGGACAGGTAATTCAAGCAGTCATCAGTTTCCTCCTGATTGCTTTCTTCCTCTTCCTGATCGTTAAAGGTCTCAATAATATGCGTAAAAAACGTGAAGCGCGTATGTTGGCCGAGGCAGGTACAGTTGAAGAAGAAGCAGCGGAAACAGAGCTCGCACTGCTACAGGAAATTCGTGATCTGATGAAAGCGGAACAAGAAAGCAAGTAAACGCACAATAAAGCAGGAAATCAAAGTTAATCTTTGAGCTTTCTTATCCTTAATAATTTATAACCTTTACAAAAGCCAGCGACTGCACGCTGGCTTTTGCATATTCTGGTGTGCATATTCCAGTGCCAGGCACACACTTATGCAACTCACAGATTAATGAAGCTCAAAGCTATGTCTCATTCATCGCCCTTTATAAAGAGAGCACGTAAACGGCTGAGGAAATCACCTTTTATTTCAGGTTCGAAAGTCGGACCGTTGTTTTCCTCCGCTATGCTTATAGCCTCAGTCAGCAGCACAAACTGTACACTGGCGACATTTTTATTTTCTTCTGAAACAAAGGAGCGTGGCTCAAAGTCCATATCGGTGAATTCCGCGATTGCCTGATCCAGCTGCTCCAGGAAATCAACCTGAATATTGGCTGTGGCTTCCTTAAATTCGAGTGCTCCCTCAGTATATGTCCCGAAACCTTGAGCAAACTTGTCGAGTCCTTCGCTATTAAATGTTTCTATTCCGTCACTCAGAGAGAAAGCTCCTCCCACATAAGTATCGACGCCCTGCTTATACTCGGCAAGCCCTGCGCTGTAATCCTTCATCCCACTTGTCAAAGACGCAGAACCGACATCCAGCTCATTGAGCCCTGCCTGCAGCTGATTTGCACCTGCAGTCAAACCCGTCCGTTCCGCAGTGCCGTCAAAGACCGCTAAGAGTTGAGACACACCTTGGGTATAATCAGACAGGCCTGAATCGAAGTTTGCATATTCACTGACTAATAGATTAATTCCTGCTTCAAGCTCAGAAAGCCCAATAAGCATTGCCGGCAGATCATCTGACAGCGCGGACAGATCATCAACTTTTGCTCCCAGAAGAACCAGACCCTCATGGATTTCTCCGTAATTTTGAGCCAAATAGGATATTCCTCCTGCTAATGGCAGTAGCTGCTCTACACCGTCAGTCAAAGCAGGTACTCCCTCTTGAGCGTTATTCAGCATAGCCAGTGTTCCCTGCAAGATCTGCACTGCCGAAACATAAGCTTCCGCCATGGAAGAAAGTCCCAGCAACTCTGTTAGCAATCCGTTCCACGCGTCCTCAGTCAGTGAGATACCATAATCACCTTCCAAATGAGCCTTCCATTGTTCAGCATTACGGGCAACAAAAGGCAGTTCCGGCAGTACGAATTTTCCCGCTTCGCTACTCATATACGCCAAACTATCTTCAAGTGATTTCATCCCGGTGTATAAGTCATTAATCCCGGCGGCAGCTGACGCTAACTGATCCAGCGCTGCTTTGAATTCCGCCGAGCCTTGAATCAGCTGTTCCAGCTGCAACATTTCGGCTTCAGTCGGCAGCTGAGCTGCGGCCTCTCCCAGATCAGAACCGCCATTTAATCCGGCGGCTAGTTTCTGCAAAGCACTTAAGATCTCCGCCGATCCTCCACTCAGGGACGCCCCGTTACCCGCCAGCTGCGCAACACCGTCGCGCAATTGCTTCAGACCGGAAGAAAAGTTTGACATGCCATACTTAATCGACGTCACTCCTCCGGTATACTTCGTTACTCCCTGCTCCAGCTGAACAAAAGCATTCTGCAGCTCCCCCGCTCCCTGAGACAGCTGCGAGCCGTTGTCAGCCAATTCACTACTGCCTGTCTCAATTTCCCCTAAGCCGTCCTGCAACTGTATCACGGCCGCTTCCAGCTCCTTTGCGCCGTCAGCGAGCTGCCCAATTCCATCAGACAGCTCCTTTAGCCCCTCCGTCTCATCGGAAAGTTCACCGACTTCGAAATCAAAATCGAAGTCAAGACTCACTCCGGCGAAGCTGATGGCATCCATCTCAAAGTTTTCGACCTGAAGTCGCAGGAAGAGGTCAGCTTCCTGACCGGGAAACACGAGCCAGTTCACGACGCGATCCTCACCGTTGATTGCCACCGTCGCCCCGTCATTGGTTTCCAGCAGACGTGCTTTATCCGGACTCAGGCTAGCTGAGACTTGCAAGGCATAATGCTCAAAAAAGAACGCATTCACTGCAGGGTTTGCTTTAATAGAGATCTTGATAAAAAGCTCACCCTCGACTCCTGCGGTTTCAGCTGCAGGAATATCCTGACCGTCAAGCTGATAGGAAATATTGATCAGCCAGGGAAGTTCACGTGACTTCAGATTGCCCTGATAATAGTAGCTGCCGGCTGCTGCCCTGAGCTTCACTTCGCCGGATTCAAGCTGAGGAGCGTTCTCCCCTGTCAGCTGCAGGACGTCGCTGTAGTCGCCATGATCAATGAAGCTCTGCATTTCAGACAAGTCAAAATGGTTGACCACAAAGATTTTTTCACTCCTGCCGTCCGCCGCCAACTTGCCATAAACCACTTCCCGCTTTTGAGGTTCAGCTTCCCTGCTGGTGACCGCCATATAATTACTGGCAGCGCTGCCTGAGTAGGACGGTATGAAAGAAAAGACCAAAGCTGTAATAAGTATGAGAGCAATCACGCGGCTTGTTTTACCGCTGCCCTTACTTTTCTTCTTATTAATTGTTTTATTAACTCTGTTCATGATGAGCAAGCTCCTGTTTTTCTTTTCTATGTATAAGTCTGTCCGGCAGAAAATTTGCCTTTCGGGTAGTTTTTTCGATTAAGTGGTCAAAGATTCTCAACAGATTAGGCAAGAGAAAGATAACCATGAATAGTGAAAGCAAGGCGCCACGCCCCAGGACCAGGCCCAGCTCACTGACGACGGAAATTGATGACACCATCGCCAGCACGAAGCCAACCGCTGCCAGAATGAAGGCAGGCGCCATGAGGGATCCTGCTGTATCGGCGACTGACTTTTCCGCCGCCTCTTTTCTTCCCATAAGCATACGATTGTCCATATAGTGCTGAGTCAGCAGAATTCCGTAATCGACGGTCGCTCCTAACTGGACAGTGCTGACGATGAGATAGCCGATGTAGTTCAGATTCGTTCCGGTGAAATACGGAATGGCGAGGTTGATCCAGATGGAGATCTCTATCGTCAAAACCAGCAGAATGGGAATAGTGATTGAGCGGAAAGCAATAGCAATGACCAGAGCCACCGCCAGAATGGCAAGACCATTCACGATTATATTGTCTTCCTGAATCGTGTCACGCATATCAGTCATGACAAAGTTTTCGCCCAGCAGATGAGTTTCTTCACCTTCGTTATATATTTCATCACTGAGCTGACGGATGTGCTCCGCCAAAGCAAAGGTCTCGGGGCTTTCGGAAGGCGAGTTGGAAACCACCAGCATGCGACTATACTCATCTGAAAAAAATTGGCTCGTCAGTTTCTCGGAAATAATGTCAGGAGGTATGGCGGAACTGCTCATACTGATGAAGCTGGTGACCGACTTGATCTCCGGCAGTTCCTCCAGTTTTTCAATGAAAATCTCTTCTTTAGCCGGCTGATCCCGAGGCACAAGCAGCGCCATTTGCATGTTATTTCCGAATTTGTCATTCACCAGCTCCACGTCACGCGCCGAACGAGATCCTTCAGCAAAACCTCCCATCCCGTAAAGGAAGTTGTTTGACCTCTGCCCCAGAAAAGCGGGCACAATAATCAGAGCGACAATAATCAGGATGGGGATGGCTAGTTTTGTCACTGCTTTGGCTAAGCCTTTGAAAGAAGGAAGCAGCGGACGATGTGTCGTCTTTTCAACAATTTTGTTTGTTAGCATGATCAAGGCCGGTAAGAGCACTAATACCGTAATCAGGCTGAAGACTATGCCTTTGGCCAGCACCAAACCCAGATCGGGGCCAAGCTTAAAGCGCATGAAAACCAGAGCCAGAAAGCCGAAAAATGTTGTCGCAGCCGAAGATGATAGAGTCTGAAAACTCTTTTTCATTGTCTTTTTCACTGCCACATCAAGAGGGTCGCCGGAAGCCTTATGTTCATTAGACCGGTGAAGAAAAAATATGGCATAATCCATGGTCACTGCCAGCTGCAGTACTGCTGCTACTGATTGAGTGATGAAGGACACTTCTGTGAAGATTATGTTTGTGCCCATATTCAGCAACACGCCTACAAAAATAACCAGCAAAAAGAGTACGGGCTCAAACCAGGAATTGGTGGCAATGATCAAAATGATGAGGGCAATGGGTAAAGCGAATAGCATGATCCGGGCTACTTCAGATTGAGTGGCCATTTGAGCCTCAGCCAGCTCGACAACTTGGCCGCGAACAGCCCCGTCCTCCCCTGCGAGATCCCGGAGACTTTCCAAAGATTGGACGGCGTCATCACTGTCAGCAGTAATCTGATATAAGGACACGGAATCTTTGTAATAATTCTCAACAGTTTTCTGCTCGTGAAGCTCCAGCGGTATTGCCAAATCAATTAGATCGTCCAGCCAGATTACAGCGGATACAGATTCAAGAGAGAGCAATTTTTCTTTAAATCCCAAAGCTTCAGAAACAGTCATGTCAGGCATGGCAAGTTCGACGTTGGGCAAAGCTGTGCCAAACTCCTCCTGCATTTTGTTCAAGGCCATAGTTGAGTCGGCCTCATCAGGGATGTAGGAAGAAAGGTCGTAATTTGTTACAACTCCCATTGCCAAAAAGGCCGAGACTACGGCAAGAATGACGAAAATAATTATCACCGGCTTATGGTGTTTGACAATAATGTTGATGATTTTGTCACCTGACATTTTCCCCTCCGCTCATTCTTCTCAAAATCTCTTAAATGCTGAAAACCCTAGCTGATAAGCTCATAATGATCCTTACGAAAACAAGTATATCCGGCCTCTTTTGCGATAGCCATGCACAATAAATCGATATCTGTCTATTAGTCGACAATTATCGATATAGCTGTTCGGATTATGATAGAATGTTCGTAATTATTTCGAAATTGAAGGAGCAGGATATGGCAAATAAAGCGCAAAAAAATCAAGACGCTTCAGACTTTGTCATCTCCTTTGTTGCCAGCCCTGAGAAAGGCGATCGCCGCAGTCGACGAACTGACATGCTATTGCAGGAAAGCTTAGTTCAGCTCCTCCAGAAAAAGAATTTGCGAGATATTACAGTGAGCGAACTTACGGAAAACGCTGACCTGAGCAGAACCACTTTTTATTTACATTATGACAACATCGATCAGCTCTATAATCAGCTGGAAGCAAATCTCTATCAGCAGTTTGTGAAAATATTGTCTGCAAATACAGACAACTCACACCCTGTGCAGCACGTAGCCTACGCAGAAGACGGCACAAGCACAATTCCGATTATCGCCAGTGTCTGCCGCACTATAGAGGGAAACCCTCTGCTGGCTGCGACGATAGTAAATAATCCGAATAGCCAGCTTTTACAGCGTATTTATTCCGCAGGTTATGACAGTCTGATTGAAAACTTGCTTTCTCAGTATCCGGATCTGCCCAAGTACAAAATTGACTACTATTACTCATTCCTCGTCAACGGTATCGTAGGTATGATAGAAACCTGGCTGCTGCGCAATCAGGAGGAAGATGTTGAAGAATTCATAGAACTCTTGACAGATTACACTCTGACCCACCTGCAGCACTTGGAAAAACAGCTAAAACAAGAAGACCAATAAGCATGCCTTCCCGCCGCAATCCGCCTGAGCGTAGTTGTAGCCGACAGGGAAATATTTTGTTTTTTTTGTCGTTAATAATGCTAAAATTGAATCAAATACTTGTTTATATTACTTTGAAGTGACGTAAATCATATATTTGCGAGGAGGCATACTTATGAAGAGGAGAATACTAGTCATCCTTGTCGCTGCGCTGGCTTCATTAGTCAGCATTCCCGTTGGAGATACCGATTTCCGCATTACACTAGGCATCATAGTAATGGTAGCAGGGATTCAGATCTTCAGTATCGACAAAGTCATAGGTTTCTCATTCTGGACCGGATTGGCAGTCTGTTTAGCACGTATTGCATATGCTGCAGTCATAGGAATCAATATCACGCCACTTTTGATCGGATCCTACTTTTTAGAAATTTTCTTTTACCTAGGCTACGGCATCATTTATCACTTTGCCATTGCCAATATTCGCACCAAATATCCTGTACCGCTAGTGGTCTCGCTGGTCCTTTGTGACTTCGGCGGCAACTCCCTCGAATATCTGATGCGCTTTTTCTACGCCTCAGAAGTCTGGAGCGACACTTCCCTGCTGACGTTACTGTTAGCAGCCTTGACCCGTTCCGTTGTCATTGTTCTCCTTGTTTGGATCTTAAAGCGCTTCGGACCTAAATCAATCCGCACAGAGGAGGTAGTAGAATCATGAGTTTTAACGACATAGTCAAACTTGTCAGTGACTTTCTCTGGAATTACATCTTGCTGTTCGCTCTGCTCGGCGTAGGTATCTTCCTGAGTTTCAAGCTGAAGTTTCCTCAGGTAACGAAACTCTGGGGCAGTATGAAAAAGTTGGTAAACGACATAAAAAACAAGGTAGAAGTACCTGAGGGGTGTATGACGCCTCTCCAGTCTCTGGCTACAGCAGTTGCTGCACAGGTCGGTACCGGGAACATCGTCGGTGTTGCCACGGCAATAGCAGCCGGTGGTCCGGGCGCAGCCTTGTGGATGATAGTATCAGCTTTCTTCGGAATGTCCACCATTTTCTCAGAAGCTGTGCTAGCTCAGTTCTACCGCGAGAGCAAAGATGGCCAGCTGGTCGGCGGTCCTGCCTACTATATTAAAAACGGCCTGAAGTCCAAAGGTCTGTCCATAATTTTCGCTGTCCTTTGTATCATTGCTCTGGGCATAGTCGGCGTCATGGTGCAATCCAATTCGATTGTCACTTCCCTGAACGAAGCCGTCGGTCTGTCCAAACCATTTATTACAATCGGTCTGGCAGCTATCGTCGGAGTTATTCTTATTGGCGGCATGCAACGGATAGCTAAATTCTCGGAAAGAGTCGTTCCCGTGATGGCCTTTGCCTATATTCTGGGCAGCATCGTAATCATCCTGATAAATCTGGACGCTTTCCTGCCGACATTGAGATTGATCTTTGTAGGTGCTTTCACACCTCAGGCGATCGGAGGCGGAGTCTTAGGTATTACTGTTCAGGAGGCAGCCCGCTTTGGTTTAGCGCGCGGGCTTTTCTCCAACGAAGCCGGTATGGGCTCCACCCCGCACTCACACGCTGTCGCACAGAATGATCATCCGGCGGATCAGGGTTTTATCGCCATGATAGGTGTCTTCATCTCTACCTTCCTGATATGCATGTCTACCGTCATGGTGAACATGACCTCCGGCAGTTACGATATAACGATTCCGGCCAGCGAAATGTCCAAGAGCGCAGTCCTTATGACACAGAACGGATTCGTCAATGGCTTCGGCTCCTTAGGCGGTATCTTCCTGTCTGTATCCCTGTCCGCTTTTGCTTTGACCACAATCGTCGGCTGGTATTTCTTTGCTGAATCAAACGTGAAATTTCTGGCCGGTAATAAAAAGTTCCTGATATCCGCTTTCAAAGCCGTAGCGATAGCTTTCCTTGTGATCGGACCTCTTCTCGATCCGGATCTGATCTGGAATTTGGCGGATCTGTTTATGGGAGCTATGGCCTTGCCAAACATAATCGCACTTTTCGCCCTGTCGGGACTGTCCAAACGCATACTCGAACACTATGAACACTACAAACAGACCGGTGAAAAAATCCCCCTGGCAACTTGTGAGAGACCAATGCCGACACCAAACCTCTTTAATAAGAAAAAATAAAAGACTAAGTTCTCAGTTTGATGACAAAATCGAGAGTAAGTTCAAAATCCATGACAAACAAAAAGCCTTGTGAAGTATTTATCACGAGGCTTTTTTGTTGGAGCCTGAGGACGGATTCGAACCCCCGACCTGCTGATTACAAATCAGCTGCTCTACCAACTGAGCTACTCAGGCATATAAAACTAATATTTTCAGCATTGCTAATCGTATCTGAGAAACAAATCCTTGTCAACTTTTTCGAAAAATAATTCGTGCAGGTATCAAATCAGCGCTGATCTTAACTGAAATCGATGACTTCCTCCCTTTCCAGTTTTCTCATGTAGCTGAAGAAAGCAGCGATAAAAACAACCGCAACCACATTGGTGGTGATAGTCATGGTCCACCAGATACCGTTCACGCCCAAAGATGTTGAAGACAGCCAGGCACTCAGAGGTATGCGAGCTCCGATAAAAATGGTTGAAACTACAGCTGTGAAGCGAGTCTGCCCCAAGGCTGAGAAGGCCGCTATGGTAATGATTTCCAGACCCATTAATATCTGAGAAGCTGACAGAATCTGTAAATAATCTCTGCCACCAGCGATAGCATCAGGCTCATTCATGAACAAGGCTGTGATATCCGCTGCGAAGAAATATAGAATCGCTGTGGTGAAAACACAAATTATGAAGACAATAACAGATGCTGAGCGGTAACCATGCTTCATTCTTTTCCCCTGCCCTGCTCCGTAGTTCTGAGAAACAAAAGCGCTGACTGCTGAACCGAAGCCATCAGCTGTCAGCCAGGAGATTGACTCGACTTGAGAGCCGAAACGCTGTACCGCGATACTGAGATCCCCAAAGCGCACTACCATACGCGAAATGACAATCGTTACCGTGGAACGAATAAGAGACTGAACACCTGCAGGGAGCCCGATACGTAAGATCTCCCGCACATTGTTCCAGGCCACCGGTTCTGTGAAAAGCTTCAAATTATTGAATATGTCATCCTTTTTGGCCACAAATATAAGAATCAGCATAACAATAAACTGAGCGATGACGGTGGCAAGACCTGCTCCAAATACTCCCATCCCCAGAGTAATGATCATCAGGGGATCTAATATCATATTTACTATAAGGCCGATGGCGTTGGCCATAAAGGGCGACTTACTGTTTCCCACTGGCGTCAGAAGTGAACTCATAATCCTGCTGCTGTAGGTGGCGAAGAGGCCGAAACTGGCGACACGCAGATAAATTATTGAATCATTATGAGTGCTGATTTCATTGAAATTGAAGATAGAGATGATGGGATCAGCAGCAAAGAAGTATGTCACAAATAATAATAAAGAAGCAAGAAATCCTAGACGAAGTGCTTCTCTCCCAAAACAACGAACTTCCTCTATCTGACCGCTCCCATACGATTGGCCGCAGTGCACCTGCCCACCGATACGCATGATGCTGAGAATGCCGTCAGAAACCCACATGAGCAGACCTCCGGTTCCAACAGCTGCAACCGCCTGAGTGCCGAGCCGTCCGACCCAGAACATATCAGTCAGGCTGTAAGCCAGACTGAGAAAAGATCCTGCCATGATGGGCACTGCTAATCTAACAATTGAAGAAGTAACCGGCCCTTTTAATAAATCTACTTTTTTGTTTCGCACTTATAATTATACTGTTCTGCTGAACAGCATCTCCCCATAGCATTTTACACGAATCCGCTTAAACTGCCATTGCGATAAAAAATGGAATTTTTAGACGACATTGACAGTTCAGATAAAGATAATTAATTGATTTATGTATTTGGTGAAATGCTTGATCTGATAACCTCTCTGTGCCTGATGACAGTGCACAAGAACGGCGCAAATATGTTATTCTTATTTTCATTGAAGAAGATAATAATAAGTAAGACTCAAAGCGCAATATCAAACAGCATCAATGTTGCAGCCGAGAGTTTTTTTACGAGAAAGTTCGGAGGTAAATCAGGATGCGATTTAAGTGGCCCGCGAAACTACAGGGCGTCCATCCCCGTCAAAACAAGAATACTGCCAACTCAGCCATCGAAAAAATACGCGGTTTTGATACCGTATCTATTCCCCTCGATATGCAGTTCGGCCCGGGATGTGAAAGTCTGGTGAAAAAGGGAGATCACGTCGAAATCGGGCAAAAAATCGGAGAACCTTTAGGAGCATGGTGTGTACCGATTCATGCCAGCGTGTCAGGCACCGTTAAATCGGTAAAAAAGGAAATCCTGAGCGATGGTACTCCCGTTGAGTATGTCAACATCGATTCCGATGGTAAAGACAGCGTTTCGGCCGAAGTAAAACCGCCACAGGTACATGACCGTGCAGATTTTCTGGCTGCAGTCAGAGCTTCAGGTTTGGTTGGTTTGGGCGGCGCGGCCTTCCCGACTCACGTCAAAATGAATCCGCCTCCGGGCAAGACAATTGATACCTTGATTATCAATGCTGCGGAATGTGAGCCATATATAACATCTGACCACCGCATCTGTCTTGAATATCCTCAGCAGATCATCAAAGGAATTACATTGACCTGCCATTACCTGAATATTCCTACTGCTGTCATCGCCCTTGAAGATAATAAGCGCGACGTCGTTACAGTCCTTCAGAGGGAAATTGACAAAGTCAAAGGCACACTCGATTATCCGGAGCAGGGCATCTCTATCACGGTATTGCCTACACAGTACCCGACCGGCGCGGAAAAAGTATTGATCAAATTAGTAAATGAACGTATCGTCCCTGAAGGCGGTCTGCCTGCAGACGTTGGCGTTCTCGTTCAGAACGTAGGTACCATCCGCTATGTTGGCGAATACTTTGAGACCGGCATGCCTCTTGTGAGCAAAATAATAACCCTTGACGGCTCTGCAGTCCAAAAACCCGGAAACTATGAAGTACCCATCGGCGCCATTATCGAGGACGTAGTTGAAAAAAGCGGAGGCTGCAGAACAGAAATTGCTAAAGTCATCATGGGCGGACCGATGATGGGAGTCTCTATTGACGACCTGAGCCGCTCCATACTCAAAGCCAACAACGCTATCCTGATGCTGGATGAAAAAGACGCTACCTTGCCTACGGAAATTGCGTGCATTCAATGTGGCCGCTGCACCTTTGCCTGCCCCATGCTCCTGATGCCGACGACATTGGATAAGGCAGCCCGCGCACAGGATATCTCTAAGCTCAATGACTATCATGTTATGAACTGCATCGAATGCGGCTGCTGCACTTACGTCTGCCCTTCAAAACGTTACTTGTTGCAAAACATCCGGATCGGCAAGACATTAGTCAAGCAGGCAAGCAAAAATTAGAACTCTTTGCTTAATTATTAAGGAGACTATGAATTAATGTTACGTGTATCATCATCCCCTCATATCAGGGATAACTCTTCAACAGCGCGAATCATGCTTGACGTAGTTTTGGCGCTGATACCTATGGTAATCGCCTCAACTATTATATTCGGCTGGCGGGCTCTTCTCATCTATGCCATAAGCGTTGCCAGCTGTGTAGTTTTTGAAGCACTGGCACGCATTGTGATGAAGCGTGAGCAAAGTATTAATGACTTTTCCGCAGTGGTAACGGGATTACTTCTGGCTGCAGGCTTGCCTGCTGACTATCCCATCTGGATGGTTATTCTCGGAGCCTTCATCGCCATCGTATTTGTCAAACAACTCTTTGGCGGTCTGGGTGGAAATTTTGCCAACCCGGCTGTCACCGCACGTATAGTATTGGCGGTTTCTTTCGCAACTCAAACCAACAGCTTCTCGGTTTTACCGCAGTACGCCTACTACCCGGACGTTACCTCTGCTACAACACAGGCTTCCATTATTGAGACGAGCTCTCGCTTTGATCTGGTCAGCAGCGCCACACCGCTGGGTTTGTCCGCCGGAAAAATTCCCACATTGGATCTTTTCCTGGGGACACATGCCGGAAGCATCGGAGAGACCTGTATTCTCGCCTTGCTGATAGGGGCTCTGTACCTGCTGATCAGAGGAGTGATAAGTCTCTGGATACCACTGGTATACATGGCAACCACTGTAGGCTTAATCGCACTGGTGGGCGGTGACCCGCTCTATCACCTTCTGAGTGGCGCTCTGGTGCTGGCAGCCTTCTTTATGATGACCGACTACGTAACCTCACCGACAACCGTCGCGGGGCAGGTCGTTTT
>JAQWBU010000145.1 GCA_028706195.1 Eubacteriales bacterium | reverse complement strand
AACCCGTAGGCCCTGCCTTTATTGCCTATTACAATATGGACATGGAAAACTTCATTGTGGAGATCGGCTTCCCTGTCGCAAGGGAAATTGAAGGAGAAGACGAAATCGTACTTCGATATATTCCCGCAGGCAAGAAAGCAACAGGTTTTCACAAGGGGCCTTATGCTGAGCTGGGTCCCCTGTATGAGCGCATGAGTAATTTCATAGGCGAAAAAGGCTACGAGCCGACCGGAGTAGTTTATGAATATTACTATAATTCACCTGAGGAAATTCCGGAAAGTGAATTACTTACAAAGGTGGAATTTCTGCTTAAATAAGAACATCACCTGACGCCGTCAGCAGCTATTTCAATTTGAAGTGCCGGGCACAACGGCTGTGTGCCCGGCATTTTTCTTATCTTAATTGTCATCCTTTAGTTCACATATAGTGTAAGCTGATTTTGAAGAATCATTCACTGATAATCTTTTGAAAAATATCGATCAGGAGGAAAATTAAATGCTCGGTGCAATTATCGGAGATGTTGTCGGCTCGGTTTATGAGTGGAATAACATCAAAACGAAGGACTTTCCAC
Source organism: Eubacteriales bacterium (assembly GCA_028706195.1). GTDB lineage: Bacteria > Bacillota > Clostridia > Saccharofermentanales > DTU023 > DTU032. Next base: position 2,902 of record JAQWBU010000145.1, on the reverse strand, counting down.
TATTCCGTGACGATTGCTTTTTCACGGATGACAGCGTAATGACCGTCGCCACAGCAGACGCTCTGATGCATGCCGGCGAAGCGGATGACTTCATAGACGCCTATAAGAAGTGGGGCCGCCTCTACCCCGATGCAGGCTATGGCCTCCGGTTTTCCAGTTGGATACACTCTGATGATCGCAGTCCTTATAATTCCTGGGGTAATGGTTCTGCGATGAGAGTTTCGCCTTGTGCCTGGCTGATGGACTGCGGCTTCACTGCCAGAACAGGAATGTGGCCGGTCAACGGAAGAAACAGAGCAAAACTGTCAGCCGAAGTGACCCACAACCATCCTGAAGGAGTGAAGGGGGCACTGGCTGTTGCCGACGCAATATTTATGTGCCGTTTTTATGCCGGCGGCTATGGCGATGATATGGGTAATCCCATAAATGAGCGTTTCAGTCTCGAACAATTCAAGCTTCAAATCAAAGAATATATAGAGCGCGAGCATGGCTATGACCTGAGCAAGACACTGGATGAAATCCGACCGACTTACCGTTTTAACGAAAGCTGCCAGGACACTGTACCGCAGGCTATTATTGCTTTCCTTGAAAGTGTTGACTTTGAGGACGCGATACGAAATGCTATCTCACTTGGGGGAGACAGCGACACCCTCACAGCAATCACCGGAAGTATTGCAGAAGCTGCCTTCGGGGTACCGGATGAGATAAAAACAAAAGTATTAACTTTCCTCGATGAACGCCTGATCGATATGATTGAACAGTGGGAAGAATTTCAATAAAGGCGGACATTATGCAAGCAGAAGATTTATGGCTGAAATTCATTGAAGAGAAAGAAATAAAAGATACAGCTTATGAAGCCTGGGCTTTCGGTGAAGCACCCGATGTACTTCTTGAGCTGGTCCTGATAGGCCGAAAGACAGCAACTGCATCAGCTTTTCAGCTTTATGAAATCGAATCCGAAGACCTTCCGACGGTCAGCGCCTACAGCGTTATTCTCGACTCAAAAGATGAGGTCGCATGCATTATCCGAACAACAAAGGTTACCCTCGTCCCCTTCAATGAAGTAAGTGCATCTCACGCCTTTAAGGAAGGCGAAGACGACAGAACTTTGGAGTCATGGCGCCTTGTGCACAGATTGTTTTTTTCAAAAGAGCTTGAAAAATACAAGCTTGAATTCTCCGAAGAAATGCTTGTTGTCTGTGAAGAATTCGAATTAGTTTACGCAGCCTAATCATCTTTCAATAACAAATCTGTTAAACATTGCTTATTTCAATATCATTAACTGATATACTTTTAGGCAGCGCCTCTTAGTTTACTGTTAAATAAATTGAAGAAAATGCGGATATCCGGCTCGTGACAGATTTAATTATTAATTACATAGCTATAGATCTGATTTGCATTGCAGCCTTAGCGATTTTGGCTCACTATGCCAAATCCAATGTTTTATTTACTGAGACGACGAGTAAACACTTTACCCTGGCCGCCCTGATTGCGGGAACAGTCATTATGGCGGAACTTGCAGCCGTCGTTGCGGAAAATTCAAGCTCCCCCAACAGGATCCTTATACTGTTCATTAATGCGCTTGGCTTTGCACTCTCTCCCTTTATCGCGATTGTTTTGTCCCAGGCTATCCACAGCGGGGAAAGCAGACTGCGTTCCTTGCTGACTGTACCTGTGTGGATCAATGCGCTTTTTGTACTGACTTCCCCCTGGACCGGCTTTATTTTCACTGTAAGTGATGGCGTTTACCAGCGAGGTCCGCTGTTTGCTGTATTTACAGTCCCCTACCTCTGCGCTTGCGCCGTGTTGGCAATCGCATCAGTCATGGCCATGAAGTATTATCAGCTGCACCGAAAAAGCACGTTTATTATGCTGCTGGCATTTACACTCTCAGGAACGTCTGTTCAGGTGATCTGGCCGCACTTGCATACTTCCTGGCTGACAGTAAGTTTAAGCCTGCTTCTCTATTACGCATATTTCTGCATGCTGACCGAAACTCAGGATTCAGTGACAGGCTTGTTAACCCGCAATGTGTATGATCATCACACCAGGGAAATTAGCCGTAATGTGAGCGGAACAGTCATCACTTTTGATCTGGACGATTTCAAAAACATTAACGATCAGTTCGGGCATCAATGGGGTGATTACTGCCTCGGGATTATCGGGAAGCTCATTAAAGACTGCTTTAGTGACATGGGTACTTGTTACAGAACAGGCGGTGACGAGTTTTGCGTGATCTGCCGGACGACAGACGAGCAAACAGCAGAGCAAGCGCTCAGCACTTTTCATCAGAAAATTGATGATTTCAGAAATAATTCCAATATGCAGGGTAAACTGCCCATGGTTTCAACAGGTTATTCCGTATTCAGCGCTCTAAACGGCGGCTACGATCTGGCCATGATTGCAGCAGATACTCAAATGTACGCATACAAGAATATTCGCAAGAACAAGGATCAGACGATGTAAAGGCCGGCGCCGGCCGGCGCGAGTTTGTCTAACCTTCCACTTCGACCTGGAAACCACCGTAAACAAGTCGCTTCATGTCAAAAGGTATCGGCGATGGATACTGGTCTTCGGGCTGCTCTTCCATTTGTCGCAGAACTTTAGCGTTAACCTCGTCCCGGTGTTCTTTGGATTCGAAGACGATAAAGGAAAACCATACTGTTTCATTTCCGCCCGCGCCGGAAATGTCTGCAAATGACCGTGCTCGCCCGCCGCCTATATCCTGAGGCTGGAGATCATCACCGCGGCACTCATAGTATTCAAGCGCTCCGGCCTCAATCCAGCAATCACGGCCCTCTTCAGCCATTTTTCTGTAAGCTTCAACGTTTTCCTGAGGCACTACCAGAATGAATCCGTCTACATACTTAGCCATGACTCTTCACCACTTTCTGCCGTTTTC
>JAQWBU010000031.1 GCA_028706195.1 Eubacteriales bacterium | reverse complement strand
AGATGAGTAAGAGATGCGGGACAATTTTGTAACGCCGTCAACGAGCTGCATCACCTCCTGTCCGAATTCTCTCCTGATGTCTTCCAGAGTGGTATCCGTATCTTCGACTGTATCATGCAGGAGAGCTGCAGCCAGAGTATTGTCATCCAGCTGCAAGTCCAGCAAAATCTTGCTGGCCGCTACCGGATGAATGATGTATGGTTCGCCTGTGGCACGAATCTGATCTGCATGAGCTTTTTTGGCATACTCATAGGCACGCAGGATGAGTGATGCATCTTCCTTGCCGGTATAAGCTTTCCAGACCTCAGTAATGTGCTGCACTTCCTTGTCAGCGTGTGCAATGTAGGCAGCTGTATCCAGCGTTGTAATCTTCTCTATTCCTTTTCCTATATCTTGTCCCTCTCTCATTCCCTGATACCTCCACACTGCTCCAGCAGCATCCAGGTGCTTGTCTTACGTAGTCTGGGTTTATTTTCTTCAGCTTTGTCCACGGAAATAAAAATTGAGTCAGAGTCCTCTTCCAGCATCAGGCTGACGAGGCCGGCTTCTTCCAGAACAGACAAAGCCAGCAGCAAAGACAATTCCGAAGAGTGTATATTATAACCTTCCCGCAACAAGCGTGCCATACGGGAAGGCGCAAAAGCAAAGGCTTCCTCTTCTTTGCCGCCTATAGTCTTCAATAACTGCCACAGAAATGGAAATATATCCGGATCAAGACTTACTGACTTGCTAAGCTGCTGAACGTTGCCGCCATTTTGGCGCAGATCCAGAAATTTGATCCACTCAGATATAGCCTCAGAGTTTAATTTTTCTTCGTCCGAAGGTCGGATAGACTCTATTCTAATCTGAGGTTTTCGCATGCCCATATACTCATTGATTTCCGGGATGCCCAGTACATCAATGTGATCGCCTGAGCGGTAAGAGGCAAGCTCATGACCCAGGCTAAAACCGATCATGTCAATTTTGCAGGCCCCCCCACTAACACTTAAGCGGAGATGCTTGCCCTGTCCAACAGCATAAATCTGCTCAATCAGAAGATCCGGGAAAACAAATAGCGGAGCAGGGTTGCCCTGACCTACGGGTTCAAATGTTTTCAACTGCTCAATAAGTTCCAGACTTACTTCATTTATTTCCATAACACAATCAGCTAATAAAGGTTGAGCGGTCAAAGTTTTCGAATTGTCGAGGACAAAGCATTTCAACGACTGTTTCAGAGCATCCAGTCTGCCCCGGTCCACTTGCAGCCCACAAGCCTGTTCATGTCCCCCGTACTGAAGTAAATCGGCAGCAGCGAAGTCCAATAAAGCCAGAAGATTGAAATTCGCATATGAACGCCCCGAACCTTTGAGCAGATCACCTTCATCAGAAAGCACTATTGCCGGGCAGTGGTATCTCTCAACCAGGCGGCTGGCAACAATCCCCAAAACCCCCAGGTGCCAATCTTTCCCATGCACGATTACTATCGGGGGATTTCCTTCCGGATACTCAGTCTCTATTTGTTGGCATGATTTTACAAAAATATTTTCTTCTATGATCTTGCGCTGACTGTTTAAACTCTCCAGCTGCGCCGCCAGCAGAGGAGCTTGTTCTGCATCGTCAGTCAGAAGAAGATCAAGAGCGACAGCACCTTCGCCCATACGACCTGCTGCATTAAGGCGTGGGGCGATTTGAAATGAAATGACCTGACTGCTGATTTCCCGATTCTGCGCCAGTTGCCGCAAACCTTGTGGTGCTGACTGCGAAAACACCTGTAGGCCAAACCATACAAGATGACGGTTTTCATCCTGAAGCGGCATAATATCAGCAACAGTGGCCACTGCGGCTAAAGTGTAAAGCGTGTCAATGGTCGCTTGATCAACGGGATAATATTTCATCAATGCCAAAGCTAGTTTCAGCGCAACTCCGGCACCGCTTAAGTATGAAAAGGGATAAGTCTCATCTTCAATTACAGGATTAATGTATGGACATAAACTGCGATCTGGCAGCTTAAGAGCCTGATGATGATCACTGATGATCACAGGCACATCGGTTTCCCGAAGGGCTGCTACCGCTTCACCCGCATTGGTACCGCAATCAACTGTGATGAGCAGATCGGGACGATTCTCAAGTATAGTTGCAACCTGTTCGAGATTAAGATCATAGCCTTCAGTCAGACGCTCCGGAATAAGCACGCGCGGCTCGAGATCAATTGCGCAGAAATAACGGTATAGAATTGCCGCAGCGCAGAAACCGTCTGCATCATAATCACCGAAAATCAGAAAATCTTTCTTGCCCGCGCGTATAAGTGTGTCTACCAGTTCGCAAGCAGCTTGCATGTCGCGAAAAAGAAAAGGATCGTGAAAATTTATTTTGGCAGGATCAAAAAAAAGCTCGCGCTCAGCAGGACTGTTCAGCCCTCTGGCCCGGAGCAGCGTTTCCCAAAGATCAGCTTCACGCTTGACTTTCACTTGCCATGCGGAAGGCTTAAGCCAGCGTATTATTTCTTTTCTATTCTTTTCTGAATTATTTCTTTTTTCTTCCATTTAAAGAAAAAGGTTCGCCGTCTATTCGGCGAACCTGTCCTCCACAAGCTAAAAACAAATTTAACGTTTACGTTTGCGTGCAGCTTCAGACTTTCTCTTACGCTTCACGCTTGGTTTCTCGTAGTACTCGCGCTTGCGTACTTCTGCCAGAACGCCTGAACGAGCACACGAACGTTTGAAACGTCTCAATGCACTGTCCAGGGTTTCGTTATCCTTGACACGGATTTCAGCCAAATTAAATCAACTCCCCTCGCAGTGTAATCTGTGCAAACCTTTTGATCTACAACAGGACTCAGTATACGTTATCAGAAATTCAAGGTCAACTGATCGCTGCTCCGAGGCTTGCATTTGTAACAGTTTCAGTGGAAACTAAATGCTGAAATTGATATATCATAGTATAAAATACAAATTATAAACTCGCAGAAACTTTCTGCGTCTTTCGTCCGGGAGATCAAGTGAAGCAGAAACATCGAGCTAAAAGGCAATTACTCAGAGACAGGCTGTTTCTTCTTTTTGTCCTGTCAGTATTAGTCATAACTACTTTTCTTCACACTGGATCTGTTTTTGCTGCAAGTCCCCCCAGTACTCAGGATGTAGTCGTTAACAGCAACACCATTTCCGTGCGCCTGCTCGAAAACGGGAGAGTGCTTATTGATGAGACAATTAATTTCACCGTATTTAATACAACTGAGCAGCTGCCACTCCTGCTGCGCAACCCTGTAGAAGGTAACTCGGAGCTGCGATTACTGGAATATTTCGGCGCTGATACAGCTGACACTTTCGTACCGATTCCGCTGCATGACGAAACCATCGCTCAGAACTTTTCTTACCGCAGCAATTCAACCCTGAAGGAGACAAAATTAACACTTACCCTCCCCCTCACACCCGGTGAACATAATGTTCACTTAGCTTACGAATGGGAAAGAGGAGTCACCAAGCGCGATGAAATGGCTATTATGGAAGGGTCGATGTCGTCTCTTCCCGTGGGTCTTAAGATGGCTTCTGCTGAATGGTCCATTCAGCTTCCACAGACTCTGTCCAGTGATGAAATGACATTTGTAGCCATTTCTTCGACTCCCTTTGTCGAGCTGAACAAAACAGAAAATTCCATTATTCTCCGCTCCGAAGGTCCTCTTAGCGTAGAGAATGAGACTGCTCTGCTTATTACCGCACCTCGCAGTGCTTTTTCGACCTTGCAGGATACCTCAAGCCCTGCACCTATACCTGAACGTCTGGAAGATACACAGAGACAAGTATCTGTACTGCAAGGCCGTTCACGAATGCGCGAACTTTTGCCCCCCGTTATCATTATCTTCAGTGCTGCCAGTTTCATTCTCTGGTTGCTTGCCGTAATTTTACGCCGCTTACCCTGGCGCCACAGCAAGAGAGCTCACTCCCTCGAAATTGCCTTAACTCCGGAAGTGTATTTGAAAATATTGATGGGCAGAGACAATGATGGACGCGATATTCTCAGCAGCCTGCTCAGTTTGATGACAAAGCGCGAATTAACCTGGGACGATGAAATTATAGTCTGGAACTATCCTGATCGCGATGATTTCTCCAACTTCACTGCCTGGGAGGCTTACTTATTACAGTGGCTGTTTGATCCGACCGAAGATCCGAATCCGGTGCTGGCTGCCCAGCGACTTAGGCGTGAAACGCGCAGTGTGCAAAATCATCGTAACTTTCAGGAACGCTACAGATCATTCCAGGATCTGGTCCTGGATGACTTTAGTAAGCTGGGTTGGGTAAATAGTATTCTGACTGTTTTTAAGCGTCTGAGTTTCCTGGTCCTAGGCCTGATCGATATCATTCTGGCACTCTTGCTCAGCATTTACACCAGATCACTATCGCCGCTCTTCCTCCTGATACCCGGTTTTCTTCTCGTGGCCAGCGGCAGGAATCAGCTCACCTTTACCAAAAGAGGTTATGCTCTCTACCGTGAAATGCGAGTTTATCTGAAAAATCTTTCCTCTATTCCTGATTTGATTGCAAATAATGAACCGGACTTAACTGACGTCGAAACCGTGATCAGCGCTTTGCCTCGCGCTGTCATCTTCGGTAAGACGAAGGAATTTTTTGCCGGCATCCGGGAACTGGACCCGCGCAAATTTCACAGAGCCGCTTATTCTCTCTTGCATGTTTATCGTGCTGTCCCCCTGCCTGTCTGGGCCGGCGGAACCAGAAGCACCCTCCCAGATGCGGAGGAAATGGTATTTTTGCATCGAGAGCTTGACGTAATGGAGGAACAGATCGTCTCCTGGGATGCGCTGTTCCGCATTATTATGACCAGCTAGGACGGATCTGTTCACTCCTATCCGTCATACCACCAAACATTTTCCCATTCATCAAAATAGAGGGGTACTTCCCGCTCCATAATCACACAAGTATAGCGCAGGCCGGCGCCGCCTGATTTGGACGGAGCTCGCCGAACATCAGTTACACGATCGATGCTAAAGCGACGACCATCATTCAGAATCAAGCTGACAGGGCGTACATGCCCCGCATGAAATTGGGCCAAAACATCAATAAAAACTCGTTGCTTCATATGTCAGCTTCCTTACTTTTTGTGAGCCTGAAAGCCCATCGGGAGGGCATGCTGATCCGCCAGTTCTCCCGCCTTGTCCTTGAAACGGTACAGTTCAGATGCCACCGCCTGATTATCTGAGCCGCGGCAATAGCGGAAATCTCTTGTCACTGCCTCATTACCATAGCGTTCACGAACTTTGTCTATAGCCTTCTCGGCCTCGCGCCAGCGTTCCTCCTCTTTGAATTCGGTCAAATAGGAAAGCTGGCGATCTTCGTCTGCCTCCAGCAGATCAATGGCTCTCAGCCCCAGCGAGCGGATCGGCCGCTGCCAGAAATAATGTTCATCAAATAATTGCATGGCCTGTTCATATAAAGTCTTGGTCACACAGGTCGTCATATATAATTTGCTCTGTCGCTCTATTGTCACCAGTTCCGCATCACGCACTGAAATCTGTATACCGCGGCAAACCATGTTCGCTTTCCGTAAACGAGATGCCACCTTGTCGGCCAGACGAAGAAAAGTTTGCTTTACTTCATCTCTGCTGTTTAAGTCGGCGGGCAAGGTCGTGCTGTTGCCCACTGATTTGATCTCTTCCTGTTCTCTGACAGGCCGCACTTCGGAAAAGTCCACACCGTTGGCGAAATTCCATAAGCCCAGACCGTTTTTGCCCAGCATCCTTTCAATATAGCCGGCTTCACAGCGGGCCAAATCACCGATCGTGCGTATATTTATGCGCGCCAATTTGCGCACAGTACGTGGGCCACAATAAAAGAGAGCGGACAAAGGCAAGGGCCAGACCAGAGTTTTAATATCTTGCGGCTTAATGATGGTAACTGCGTCAGGCTTTTTCAGGTCACTGCCCAATTTGGCCATAACCTTGTTGTAGCTGACACCGATAGAAACAGTCAGCCCCAGCTCCTCCCGCACCCTGCGGCGTATTTCTTCGGCAATCTTAACTGGTGTTTGCAGGTTATCACTCACATCCAGCCAGCATTCATCCAGACCATAGGGCTCAACCAGATCCGTATATTCTTCATAAATAGAGCGAACCAGTTCCGAATAGCGCACATAAAGATAGCCATGCGCCGGCTGTAACGTCAGATCGGGGCATTTCTGCCGGGCCTCCCAGATAGCTTCCCCGGTTTTAACACCAAGGCGTTTAGCCTGCTCATTCTTCGCCAGAATAATTCCGTGGCGCTTGTCCGGATCACCACAGACAGCCATTGGGCCGCGCGCCAGTTCAGGATGGTACAGCATCTCAACGCTGGCGTAGAAACAGTTTAAATCAGAATGTAAAATGGCGCGCATAAGCCTTTCTCCTTTTCAGAATGTTTGTTTGTTTTACCATTATAGGACAAGGAAGCGAAAGAATAAAGAGCTTATGTTCGTTTTCGGGCAATTTGTTTCTTATTTGTAACTATTGAATGGGGATTTCTCAGTCAGTTAATTCTTTTTCTGCAGAAGCAAGACAAAAACATTGAATACCTTCGCCGCGGCCAAAAGGAGTCAGCCCTTCTCCACTGGTGGCAGTGATGGCAACCGAGCTAAGAGGCAGGTCAACTAAGGCGGCAATGGATTTACGCATTGCGGGTATCTTGTCGGAGAGATGAGGCCGGGCCGCCTCAATGGCAAAGGAAAGATGTGTCAGTTTAATATCGGCTAAAGTAGCCAGAGCTTCCCTAACATAGACTTTGCTGTCACGTATGCCCGAAGCGCAAAGCTCGTCGGCTCTCGCTCCGAGAATAGGTTGTGCGGAGAGGCCCGAAATTGCATTGCAGAGCGCGTGTAAAACCACATCGGCGTCACTGTTACCCGCCAGAGCAGGCGCTCCGGTCATTTCGATCCCGCCCAGCAAGAGAGGTCTGAGCTCGGCTTTTTCTATTTCCAGAACAAAACGATGGCTATCCTGACCCAGAGCTGTGATTGTAATGACAGACATGATGATCTCCTCCTTCAGGTTAAAAGAGAAACTGATCTTATCTTATCATTTCGGCAGGGTGGCGCGAAGTATCCTATAGCCTTTAGCTCTGTCCAGGACTTCAACATTCAAAAACAAACGCTCAAGTTCAGTTTGACTTGACTTCGCCCCCTGTTTTACGCGGATCACAATATAGAGAACAGCATCAGCTGTCATGTGCGCGGCAGCTTCGCGATACAAACGATAGACGGTCTCCTTGCCTGCTCGTATCGGAGGGTTGAGAGCTATCAGGTCGAAATCACCGGAGATGTTTTCAAAGCCATCTGAGAGAATTATCTGAACATCTCTGTCCTGCAGAATGGCTGCATTTCTCTTTGCCACAGCGAGCGCGCGCGCGTTAACGTCACTCATGGTGAGTACGAAGTCGGGGCGTAAAGAAGCCAATACAATTCCGACTACTCCAACTCCTGCACCCAAATCCAGCAGACGCAGCTTTCGGTTTTCTTCCTGAGCCAGCATAGTTGAAATAAGCAGTGAGCTGCCAAAGTCGACAGCTTCGCGCGAAAACACGTGTGAATCTGTGAAGAAGCTGAACTTTTTGTCCTCAAATTCCGCTTCAACTATTTGATATGAGTGTGGGGCGTCTTTTTCGGGATTAAAATAATGTGGCAAGTTCATTCCTCATGCTTCACTGCTTGCTGCGCGGCCGGGGTTCGTTCCAGAGCCAAAAGCAGCGGCAGGCCGAGCGCATAAACAGCAATTGCCTGCGAGATGAAAATCGAAAGCATCGACAAGAGCACTACCGGCAAAGTGGGTTCAGTTCCCTGGATTATAAAAGGTAAATATATGCCCACTACCAGCGCATTTATTATTACCGGTGATGCCAGAGGTATCAGACGCGCTATCATAGCAGGACGATCTGCTGCTTCCCTGCTCTGATAATATTTTTGCAGACTCCTGCGGTAGCTGCGGCCTAGGCGATAAGTCAGCAGTGCGGCCACTCCGGTAGCAATACTGCCCCCGAGTATATCTACAATACCCAGACTGGCCGGGTTGAGCAGATTAGCGAGCAGACAGCCAACAAAAAGACCGGCAGGTGCGCCGGGAAAGAGTATGGCCAAAGCTGCCAAAGCCTCAGAGATGCGAAACTGCACCATGCCGAAGCTGATGGCAGAGGTGAGAAAGGTAGCTACCAGATAAATGGCCGCAAGAACAGCTCCCTGCACCAGTGTAAGAAGCCGGTCTCGCTCTGTTTTAGGATTTCCTCTGGCCATGAGTTATTTATTTTGCTCTGAGCGGCGTAAAGCGAAGGTCATCTCTTCACCATTGATATCCCAGTCCTTGCTTTGCGCATCCTGAGGAAGTTTTTCTGTCGTGGAAAAGAAGGTCAGAGACGCAGCGAGAACCTCCTCGCTGATCCGATCCTGCCAACGCTGCACCAAGTCGATCATCTTATCCTCAGCTGCCACAAAAAGATCCACTCTGTCGGTCACTTCGAAATCAATCTCACGGCGCATTGACTGCACTTTGCTGACAATCTCACGCACAAAGCCTTCTTCGATCAGCTCGTCTGTTAAGTCTGTCTGCAAAGCTACAGTGAGACCACCTTCACTTTCTGTGACGTAGCCCGAGGCCGGCACCTCGCTGACCAGCAGATCTTCTTCAGCTAAATCGTAGACAGTGCCGTCGACATCCAAAGCAATGGTTTCGCCGCGCCTGAGTGCATCCATGGTGGAGTGTCCCGGCAGCCCGGCAATCAGCTCGCGTGCTTTATTCAGGTCTTTCCCCATGCGTTTGCCCAACGTGCGCAGTTGTGGTTTAAACTCATATTCGATCAGTTCAGAAGCATTTGCGCCAAATTCGATATCTTTGATGTTAAGTTCATCTTTTACCAGTTCCAGGAGCTCGGCCGGTAGTTCTCTGCCCCCGACAACCATGGCTTTGGCCAGAGGTTGTCTGATCTTCAGCTGTGCTGTGTTACGCGCAGCCCGGCCTAAACTGACGAGCTCAAGCAGAAGATCCATGTCGCGCTCGAGTTCTTCATCAATTAGGGACTCATCCGCTTCCGGATAATTCTCAAAATGCACGCTTTCAAGAGCTGAGTCGAGATGTCCGACAACAATGTTCTGATAAATCATTTCTGATATGAACGGTGTGAAAGGGGCAATCAGGCGGACGAATTTTTCCAAAACTTCGTATAAAGTCAGGTAAGCGACGATTTTGTCGTCATCCATTTCCGGTCCCCAGTAACGTTCACGAGAACGGCGCACATACCAGTTGGAAAGTTCATCCAAAAACTTCTGCAGACAGCGTGATGCACCGGTGATGTCAGTTTTGTCCAGACGTGAATCCACATCTTTGAACAAGCTGTTAAGGCGGCTTAAGATCCAACGGTCAATAACTGTCCTTTTGCTCGCATATTCTCCTCTGTCATAATTTTGAGCTTCAAACTCATCGATGTTGGCGTAGAGCACGAAGAAAGCATAGGTATTCCACAGCGTTCCCATGAAACGACGTTTACCCTCATTGACAGTTTCTTCCGAAAACCTTGTGGGCAGCCAGGGTTGGCTGGTAGTGAAAAATGCCCAGCGTGTTGCGTCCGCCCCTTCAGAAGCAAAAATATCCCGAGGGTGAATTACGTTGCCGAGATGCTTGGACATCTTGATGCCTTCGCCGTCGAGCACGTGGCCGAGCACCAGGCAAGTTTTGTAGGCCGGCCGGTCAAACAGGAGCGTACTGATAGCGTGAAGTGTATAGAACCAGCCACGCGTCTGGTCGATAGCTTCCGAGATAAAATCAGCCGGAGCGCTGGATTCGAATATTTCCTTGTTTTCAAAAGGGTAATGATATTGAGCAAAAGGCATCGCGCCGGAATCAAACCAGCAGTCGATCACTTCCGGGACTCGCGTCATCCTGCCGCCGCACTCTTTGCAGGCGAAATGGACCTGGTCAATACCCGGTTTATGAAGCTCAATATCCTCAGGCACTTCAGGTGACAGTTGACGCAGCTCTTCAATGGAGCCGACACAATGCTCGGCTGCGCAGGCTTCACATTCCCAGATGGGCAGCGGTGTTCCCCAATAACGTTCACGCGAAAGATTCCAGTCGACTACGTTGTCCAGGAAGTTACCGAAACGTCCCGTTCCGATGTTCTTCGGTATCCAGTTGATTTGTTTGTTATTTTCGACGAGCCGGTCACGCACTTCAGTCATTTCGATAAACCAGCCGGAGCGGGCGTAATAAAGCAGGGCTGTGTCACAGCGCCAGCAGAAGGGATAACTATGTTCAAAATCCTTGCTGAAGAGCAATAAACCGCGCTTTTCAAGATCCTGAATCAGTTTCGGATCAGCGTCCTTGACGAAAACGCCGGCGAATTCACCGGTTTCGGCAGTCAGTTTACCTTCCAGATCTACCAGCTGGACATGGGGCAGATTGTGCTCACGGCCGAGTCGTGCGTCGTCCTCACCAAAGGCCGGTGCGATATGAACGATTCCAGTTCCGTCTTCCAGGTTTACGTAGGGATCGGCGATAACATAAAACGCACTTTCGGGATCTTTGATCAATTTGTTGGCATAGTCAAACACAGGCATATAACGCTTGTTTAATAATTCACTGCCGGGCATGGTACGGATAACTTTCGCATCTTCTCCGAATACTTCTCCCACCAGAGCAGTTGCCAGATAATAGTAGCTGACGCTGACGTCGTGTTCCGGGCAGCCTGCTACTTCAACCAGAGCATATTCCTCAGCTTCGTTAACGCAAAGAGCAACGTTGGACGGGAGGGTCCAGGGAGTGGTCGTCCAGACAGCAAAATATGTATTTTCTTCACCTACTACAGGCATGCGCACGTAGATGGAAGTTTCCTTAATGTCCTTATAGCCCTGAGCCACTTCATGGCTGGAGAGAGCAGTGCCGCAGCGCGGGCAATAAGGAACAACGCGATGACCTTTATAGATGAGGTTTTTCTTCCAGATTTCCTTAAGTGCCCACCAGACAGACTCAATGTAGTCGTTCTCATAGGTGATATAGGCATTATCCATATCAACCCAAAAACCTACACGTTCGGTCATCTCTTCCCATTCACTCAGATATTTCCAGACGCTTTTCTTGCACTCTGCAATGAATTTTTCCACACCGTACTCTTCGATGTGCTCTTTGCCATTAAGGCCAAGCTTTTTTTCCACTTCAAGTTCAACCGGAAGTCCGTGTGTGTCCCAGCCGGCTTTGCGCGGAACAAAATAGCCTTTCATAGTGCGATAGCGGGGAATCAAGTCTTTGATTACACGCGTCAGAACGTGGCCGGTGTGAGGTTCTCCGTTTGCGGTCGGCGGTCCCTCATAAAAGGAATATATCTCATTTCCCTTGCGCTGAGACAAAGATTTATCAACAATATCGTGCTTTTTCCAAAACTCAAGCACCTCTAATTCGCGTGGGACAAAATCTAAACTGCTATCTACTTTTTTGTACATTCTATTTCCCTGTTTCCCTTGTATTTCTTATATATTCATTTTAGCTTTCAACATCTTAAGAATTATACGAGCATAGCCTTGAAGTGTCAACGAAAGTCGTTAGGCGTGTGGCTCCACGCTTTACAGGATGACAATTTCTTTTATTAAAAAATTAGTTTAATGGAACTTATCTAAACTTAGTCTGCCTTCAGCGCAGATCCTTATGCAGTATATGCATTTTCACTAATATTTATGTTGATTAGTACATTTTTTCATGATATTCTAACCTTTGAGACGTTCTCTCCTGGAGAGACAAAAACCTGAGGAGGTAATATATGTTTGAAAAAACATTCAAACTGAAGGAGCATAATACCGATGTCAGAACTGAACTGATGGCCGGTCTTACAACCTTCATGACGATGGCTTACATCCTGGCAGTAAACCCTCAGATCCTGAGTGTTGCAGGCATGCCGGCAGGCGGTGTCCTGATTGCTACTGCGTTGGCTTCCGCGCTCGCATGTATCTGCATGGCTTTCATGGCCAACTTGCCGTTTGCACTGGCACCGGGAATGGGTCTAAACGCCTACTTTGCTTACACTGTAGTAGGTCAAATGGGATACAGCTGGCAGACAGCATTGTTCGCTGTACTGGTTGAAGGTGTTATCTTCATTATTCTTTCACTGACACCGGTACGTGAAGCAATATTTGACGCCATACCTTTGTCTCTGAAACATGCAGTTAGCGCCGGTATCGGTCTCTTTATCGCCTTTATCGGACTGCAGAATGCAAATTTAGTCAGAGGTGGAGCAACACTCGTTGAGTTTAACAAATTCAGCGACGCAATAAACACGGCCGGCATTTCCGCAATTCTTTGTTTAGTCGGTGTCATTATTATTGCAATTTTGAGCTACAAGAAAGTGAAAGGCGCTATCCTGATTGGAATATTAGGCGCATGGATACTGGGCATGCTGGCTCAAGTCATTGGCCTCTATGTGCCTGATCCTGCAGCAGGATTCTTCTCGCTGTATCCAAGCTTCACACTTGGAACGCATTTTGAAGAATTTGGAACAATCGCAGGACAAGCACTCAATTTCGATGCCATTGACCTCAAGGGTATAGGCGACTTCATCGCGATTCTGTTCGCCTTCCTCTTCGTAGACCTCTTTGACACACTGGGAACACTGATCGGTGTCGCAACCAAAGCGGATATGTTGGACGAAAATGGCAAATTGCCAAAGATTAAAGGCGCTCTCATGGCCGACTCTATTGGAACAACAGCAGGTGCTCTGCTAGGTACATCAACAGTAACCACATATGTTGAGAGTTCAGCCGGCGTAGCTGAAGGCGGACGCACAGGTCTGACTGCTTTGACCACCGGTGTCCTCTTCCTGATCGCCATAATTCTATCACCGATCTTTATTGCCATTCCGGCTTTTGCGACCGGAGCAGCTTTGATCTACGTAGGTTTCCTTATGTTAACCTCTCTTCTGAAGGTGGACTTCGAGGACCTGACCGAAGCAATTCCTGCTTACATCGCAGTTATTGCCATGCCTTTCTTCTACAGCATTGCTGAAGGCATCTCTTTCGGTATCATCTTCTACGTCATTATTAACCTCTTGACCGGTAAAGAGAACCGCAAAAAGGTCAGCCCGCTGATGGCAGTGCTGTCTATCCTCTTCGTCTTACGTTATATCTTCTTATAGAAATAATTTGCGAAGAAGATTTGCATTCAGCAAAGAAATACATTAACAGATTGTCTCAGCACCCCGGATTTCCTCCGGGGTGTTTCTTTGCTTTGACTCTTTGCCAAAACTTGTTTAGAATACATTCATCACATCGAGAGGAGATCACACAAATGTTTGTCAGTACACAAACCTGGCTGTCGTGGCGACGCATAGTAGGCTGAACAGATTCTGTACCGGCCTGCTTATTCACTTTTGAGTAAACGGAGCCTGTGCTGGTGTGATTTTCCCAAACAAGTAGGACACTGCATAGAAGCAGTGTTTTTTTATACCAAAATCCCCTGATGGGTTCCGAAGCAGATTAATCACATGAAGCCATTAGGAGGCATAAAGTGAAAACAAGTATAAATCAAGACGGTTATTTCGGAATATACGGCGGGCAATTTGTCTCAGAAGAGATTGCAGAAGAACTAAATCGGATCGCTGACTTTTACAAGAAGATGAAAGATGACGCTGCCTTTCAGGAAGAATTATCAGATTATTTAAAAAATTACTCCGGCAGAGAAACACCTTTATATTTTGCTGATGCTCTGACAAAGAAATTAGGCGGAGCGAAAATTTATCTGAAACGCGAAGATTTAAATCACTTAGGTGCGCACAAGATAAATAACGCGCTGGGCCAGGCTTTACTTGCTAAGCGGATGGGCAAAACCCGGATAATAGCTGAAACCGGAGCCGGACAACACGGAGTTGCCACCGCAGCTGCTGCAGCAAAATTCGGAATGGAATGTGTTGTTTACATGGGTAAAAAAGATTATGTGCGCCAAAAACTAAATGTATTTCGTATGCAGTTGATGGGTGCTGACTGTGTTGCTGTCACAGAAGGCGCTGCTGGTCTGGCTGAAGCCGTTGACCAAACCTTCGTCGATTTGGCAGAGAATCTGGATAACACATTTTACTTAGTAGGCTCAGCAGTTGGACCACACCCCTACCCGACTATTGTTCGTGATTTTCAATCCATTATTTCAAAGGAAATGAAAGCCCAAATACTTGAGAAAGAAGGACGATTGGCGGATGCAGTGATTGCCTGTGTTGGAGGAGGATCAAATGCGGTTGGAGCTTATTACAATTTCATAAAAGATGATGGCGTGCGCTTGATTGGAGTGGAAGCAGCGGGAAAGGGCTTGAATACTGATCAGAATGCTGCCTCTCTCTGTCAAGGTGAAGTTAAAATTCACCATGGCATGAAAACTTACTTCACTACGGACAATGAAGGAAATATTCGAGAAACACATTCGGTTTCAGCCGGTCTGGATTATCCGGGAGTTTCACCGGAACATGCTTACTATCATGATCTGGGACGGGCAGAGTATGTCTCAGTTACAGATCAGGAAGCACTGGATGCCTTCGCCCTGCTCTCACATACGGAAGGAATTATTCCCGCTCTGGAATCCTCACATGCTCTTGCTTATGCAGTCAAGATTGCCCCTGAGATGACTCAGGATAA
>JAQWBU010000030.1 GCA_028706195.1 Eubacteriales bacterium | reverse complement strand
ATCGCAATGGCTTTGGCTTGCGAGCCAGATATCCTGATTGCTGATGAACCGACTACTGCTCTGGATGTCACAATACAGGCGCAGATCCTGGAGTTAATGAATTCTTTGCAGGACGAAATCGGTATGTCCATCATCATGATCACTCATGATTTGGGCGTAGTAGCTCAAATGTGTGACGACGTGGTGGTTATGTATGCCGGTGAAATTTGTGAACGGGGAACTGCTGAAGAAATTTATTATAATCCGCATCATGAATATACAAAAGGACTGCTCAACTCTATTCCGACTGTAGCCTCCACAGGGCATAAACTTAAACCGATCAGCGGCACTCCGATCGACTTATTGAATTTGCCGGCCGGTTGTCCGTTCGCACCGCGTTGTGAGGAGGCTATGAAAATTTGTATCAAGGAACACGCTCCGGAAATGCAAATCAATGATGAGCATATAGCCTATTGCTGGGTGAACGTCAGAGAAGGCGTAGCTGATGGCTCGATTTCTCTGTCAGATTCTCCAGACGCACAGCCACAGGAAAAGGTAAACGTACATGAATAACACACTTACTGCTCAGTACATAGTTGAAGTAAAAAATTTAAAACAGTATTTTGACATAAATACCGGATTTTTCAGGTCTAAACCACTGAAAGCCGTAGATGGTGTCTCTTTCAACATCCGGGAAGGTGAAACTTTAGGCCTGGTCGGTGAATCCGGATGCGGTAAAACAACAGTTGGCCGCAGTATTCTGCACCTTTATGAGCCCACCGATGGAGAAATCTGGTATAGAGGCAAAGAGATCGAAAACGATAACGATGTCGACAATTTTCGCAAACAGGCGACCATGGTCTTTCAGGACCCTTACTCTTCCTTAAATCCGCGCATGACTGTCGCTGACATCATCGGAGAACCTCTTGACGTTCATAAGCTCTGTTCTTCAAAAAACGAGCGCAAGGATAGAATTCTTGAACTGATGGACAAAGTAGGACTCAACAGTGAACATGCAGCACGCTATGCGCATGAGTTTTCCGGAGGTCAGAGACAAAGAATTGGTATTGCCAGAGCTTTGGCTGTAAATCCTGACTTCATGGTCTGCGATGAGCCGGTTTCCGCTTTGGATGTTTCCATCCAGGCGCAGGTAATCAATATGTTCGAAGAGTTGCAGGATGATTTGGGTCTCACCTATCTATTCATAGCTCACGATCTGCTCGTCGTCCGCCACATCTCCGACCGTATAGCAGTAATGTACCTGGGAAAGCTGGTGGAAATGGCTGCTGCCACGGAAATATATGATCATCCGCTTCACCCTTACTCAAAGTCATTGATTTCCGCTGTTCCCGTGCCGGATCCTCGTATAGCCCGCGCTCACGAGCGCATTGTCCTCAAGGGCGAAATACCCAGTCCACTAAATACACCCTCAGGCTGTGGCTTTCGCACGCGCTGTCCTTATGCGATTGAGTGCTGCGCAGAATCCGTGCCTGAATTTGAGGAAATTCATGAAGGTCATTTCGTAGCCTGTCATCGGGTAGACGAAATCAATTAATTGCTTTCAAATATGCTGCTCTGACGAGTTGCATATTTTGGAATAGAACTTTTTTTCGAGCTTTAAGCTTAGGAAAGGAAAGAAAATTATGAAAAAGATTCTAGCACTGCTACTAGTATTAGCGCTTGCGTTAAGCATAGTAGCCTGTACTGGTACTGACGACCCCGTTGTCACCGACCCACAAGGTACAGAAGCCCCCACAGATGCACCCGGAACAGATAAACCTACAGAGCCGGGAGAAGAACCAACAGAGCCCGTAGAGCCAGGTACATCTCTGATTGCAGTATCACTGTCCTCAGAGCCTGACACTTTGGATCCTGCCCTCAACTCCGCAGTTGATGGCGCTACCCTGATTGTTCACCTGTTTTCAGGCCTGGCCAAATGGTCAGTTGACGCAGAGGGCAATTATGTAATCGTGCCGGATGCAGCCGAAGAGCTGGTTGATGGTGTTCTCAATGATGACGGTACTGTCACCTATACCTACACGCTGCGCGATGGCATGATCTGGTCCGATGGTGAGCCCGTCACAGCCGAGAACTTCGAATTTGCATGGAAACGAGCTTCTTCAGTCGAACTGGGCGCTGACTATGGCTATATGTTCGAAGTCATTGACGGCTTTGGCGAAGAAATCAACGTTACAGCAACTGATGAAAAGACTCTGGAAGTAACTTTGGCAAATGCTGTTCCTTACTGGAATGAGCTGCTGGCCTTCCCGACCTATTTCCCTGTTCGCGAGGACGTAGTTGCAGACGAGACATGGGCAACAGATCCTTCCACTTATGTCTCCAACGGTCCCTACACCATGAGTGGCTGGGATCACAACAGCCTGATCACCTTGCAGAAAAACCCGGACTATATTGATGCCGATGAAGTCACAATGGATACAATCGAATTCTATCTGTCCGACGACTCCAACAATATGCTGGCCAACTTTAAGAGTGGTGCCTGGCAGTTAATCGATGATGTGCCTACCAATGAAATCTCTTCCCTTAAGGAAGAATATCCCGATGAGTTCTTCATTCAAGGCCAGATCGGCACCTACTATGTTTGCTGGAACGTTAACGCAAACATCCTGCCCGCGGGCAGCGACCTCACCGGAGTTGAAGCAGAAATGGCTCAGGCCGAAATTCGCAACGCCATCAGCCTGCTCTTTGACCGCAACTACATCGTCGAAGAAATCGCACAGGGTGGTCAAATCCCGGCATCCTCTTTCGTTTCCATGGGTCTGTCCGATGCTGACGGCTCAGAGTTCTATCTGAACGCAGGCTCCAGTGACGATTATCATGGTTACTACAATACAGATCCTTCTGAAGAAGTAATGGATGCCAACTACAACGCAGCTATTGAAGTGTTGAAAAAGTACTATACCTTCGATGAGGCAACACAACAGTTCACCGACGTCCCCACCTTGGATTACCTCTACAATACCAGCGAAGGCCACAAAGCCATCGGTGAATATCTGCAGAGTGCCCTGGCCGGTGTTGGTATCAACATGACCATGGAAAACCAGGAATGGGCAACCTTCCTCAACACACGTAAAGAAGGCAACTACACCGTCGCACGTAACGGCTGGATTGCTGACTACAACGATCCGATCACCTTGCTGGATCTGTGGACCTCAGCCTCCGGTAATAACGACGTACAGTTCGGTAAAGATGCACACGCTGATGTAGCTGCTTATGATATCGATCTGACAGAGTACGGACTCGACGTTGTTGTTAAAGGCGGAACCTGGGCGGAAACCTATGACGTCATCATTGCTGCAGTTAAAGCTTCAACAGATGATGCACAGCGTTATGGCCTGATGCACGCAGCAGAAGACCTGCTGATGAGCACCGGTGCTGTTACCCCCATCTACTACTACACTGACCTCTATATGCTGAGTGATTCAGTAAGCGGTTTCTTCTCCATCCCGCTGGGCTACAAGTACTTCATGTACACCACAGTCGAGTAAATCGAGACTAAACTATCAAACAGCCTCCCTGGCTTAATGTCAGGGGGGCTTTTTTTTGCTTTCAAATCCTGAGGGTGTCGCGTTTTCAGGTATAAACCGTTATAATAGTTACGGAAATTTACAGTGACTTTTTGACTTGAGATAAAAGGAGAAACAAATGCTTAAAGGAAATCTCGTCTTTGGACAATCCGGGGGGCCAACCGCTGTTATAAATTCGAGTGCTGCCGGTTTATTGAGCGCAGCACTGGCAAGCCCTGCCATCAATGAAGTGTACGCAGCTGAACATGGTATAGTTGGAATTTTGAAGGATCGTCTTTTCGACATCAGACAGGAAGATCCCAAGGAACTGGAGTTGCTCACTCAGACGCCTTCTTCCATCTTTGGATCATGCCGTCACAAACTGGCCGATCTGGGCGGCGATGAAAGTGAATACGAACGGATACTTGAGGTTTTCAAAAAGCATACTATTCGCTACTTTTTCTATAATGGCGGCAATGACACCATGGACACCTGTCATAAAATAGGTTTGTTTCTGAATAAAAAAGGATACGAGTGCCGTGTTGTCGGTATTCCAAAGACCATTGATAACGATCTTTGCGGTACCGATCACTGCCCCGGCTTTGGCTCGGCGGCGAAATATGTAGCCACCAGTTTCATGGAAATTAAATTGGATTCTCAGGTTTACAATTACCCTCAGATTGTCATTGTGGAAGTCATGGGTCGCCATGCAGGCTGGCTGGCCGCCTCCTCCGTATTAGCCTCGCACAAGGGAGCAGGTCCGGATCTGATCTATTTACCGGAAAGAGCTTTTTCTTTAGAGCAGTTTGAGCGAGATGTGCGTGCAGTGCATGAGGAAAAAGGTGACGTCATGATTTGCGTCTCAGAAGGCTGTCAGGACAAGGAAGGCAGATTCATACCGGAGATGTTTGCAGATAACGATTTATCAACCGATGCATTCGGACACAAACAACTGGGCGGAGCTGCCGATACATTAGCGTCTTTCGTCAAGGATAAGTTCGGTGTCAAAGTTCGTGCTATCGAATTTTCACTCTTGCAGCGCTGCGCAGCGCACATCGCCTCACCGGTTGATGTCAATGAAGCCTACGCAGCGGGTGAAACTGCGCTGCAGTTTGCACTGGAAGGACACAGCGATTTCATGCTTGGATTTGAGCGTCTGGCAAATGATCCTTACAGCATTGAGATGATTCGTGTTCCTCTCGCCACATGTGCCAATCATGAGAAAACAGTCCCGGCCGAGTGGATTAATGAAGCCGGCAACTTCGTGCTCGCTCCCTTTATCGACTACGCCCTGCCCTTAATAAAGGGAGAAACCAATCGTAACGAGGAAGACGGATTGCCCCGCTTCGCAAAACTAAAAAAACAGCTCGTAAATAAGTAATTATTTGTAATTAACAGCAACGACACGATACAAGGAAGGAATATTTTCGCAAATGGAAGCAAGTCAACAAAAAGTAGTTGCGGAACAGTTGGATCTCAGCCTGATTGATCCCGTTCTGCAAGAAAATAGCGGTCACAAAGGCAGCGCTATAGCTATATTGCAAGAGGCTCAGGAAATTTATGGCTATCTGCCCATAGAAGTACTGGAAAAAATATCTGAAGTGACACAGGAGCCTTTAGCCAAACTATATGGCGTCGCCACCTTCTACACCCAATTTCGTATGAAGCCGGTCGGCAAGCACCTCATCATGCTCTGTCAGGGAACCGCCTGCCATGTCATGGGAGCGGATCGGGTGCAGCAGGCCATAGAGGATGAACTTAAGATCGAAAACGGCGAAACAACAGAAGACGGGGTTTTCACTTTGATGACGGTTGCCTGCCTGGGCTGCTGCTCGCTCGCTCCTGTAATGATGATTGACGGAGAAACATACGCAAGCCTTACATCTGACTCAGTCCGAAAAATATTGCGCAATATGCGAAAGGAATCTGATGCATAGTCCTAATGTTTTATTTATAGATACGTTCACCCCCTCTGATCCTCTGAGGTCATTGAAAACATATATAAGGAGAAACAAATGAGAGTAGTTGTTGGCGCTGGCAGCTGCGGTCTCGCTGCCGGAGCAGATAGCCTGATCCGGGAACTCAAAAGCAGAGATCTTGGCTCTGACACTGTACTTGAAATTACCGGCTGTGTCGGCATGTGTTATCTTGAACCGATTATCGACATCTATGATGACTGTGGCGAATTACACCGCTTTACGCAAGTCAAGGTGAAAGACCTCGATACTATTTTGGAACATTTTAATGAAGATGCCTGTAATAAATTCAGAATCGCTGAAGACGATGAACGTATACTGGGCAAGCAGGTCCGAATAGTCTTACGCAATTGCGGCGTAATCAATCCCGAAAGCATAGACGATTACATAGCCAGTGGCGGCTACACCGCCCTGGAACGCTGTGTCAAAGAAATGTCCCCGGAACAAGTCATTGACGTAATTAAAGAATCCGGTTTGCGCGGACGTGGCGGAGCCGGTTTCCCGACCTGGTTTAAGTGGAATGCAGCCAGAAACGCCAAAGGCAAAGATAAATTCATGATTTGCAACGCCGACGAGGGCGACCCGGGCGCTTTCATGGACCGAAGCATTCTCGAAGGCGACCCCCATGCCCTTCTTGAGGGTATGCTGATCGGCGCCTACTCTATGGGTGCTGAAACCTGCATGATCTACGTGCGAGCAGAATACCCTCTCGCCATCAAGCGCCTGAAGATTGCTATTGAACAGGCCAAGGAGCGCGGATATCTGGGCAAAAATGTTCTCGGAGTTGAAGGCCTTAACTTTGAAATGATCATCCGTGCTGGAGCAGGAGCATTCGTCTGCGGTGAAGAAACTGCCCTGATCGCCTCACTTGAGGGTGAGCGCGGCATGCCCAGACTGAAGCCTCCTTTCCCTGCTGAGCGCGGATATTTCCAACAGCCGACTAATATTAACAATGTTGAAACTCTGGCTAACGTTCCCTACATCATCGCGAAGGGTCCGGAAGCTTTTACCAAATACGGCACTGAGAAGAGTCCCGGAACTAAGGTTTTTGCCCTTACCGGCAAGATCAAAAAGGGCGGCCTGGTTGAAATCCCCATGGGTACTCCGCTGAAGGATATCATCTACGATATCGGCGGCGGCATTAAAGATGACAGGGAATTTAAGGGCGTCCAAATGGGCGGTCCTTCCGGCGGCTGCATCCCCGCCTCCCTGATGGATACACCGGTTGATTATGAAAACATCACTAAGACAGGTGCCATTGTCGGTTCAGGCGGAATGGTCGTCATGGATGACAGCACCTGTATGGTTGAGATGGCCCGTTTCTTCCTTGATTTTACCTGCGAAGAGTCCTGCGGGAAGTGCACCTACTGCAGACTGGGTACAAAACGCATCCTGGAGATTCTGGAACGGATAACCGCAGGAGAGGGTCGTGAAGATGACATCGAACTTTTGGAAGAGATTTGTCCCAAAGTAATGGACGGTTCTCTCTGCGGGCTCGGTCAGACAGCACCTAACCCCGTACTTACAACTATAAAATATTTCCGCGACGAATTTGAAGCTCATCTGGATGGAAGATGCCCGGCCAAAGTTTGTCAGCCTTTGATTCATTATCACATCAATGAGAAATGTACCGGCTGCACTATCTGTGCACGGAATTGCCCGGTTGGAGCTATCGAAGGAGCATTGAAAGAGGATCACATTATCGATCAGGATATGTGTACGAAATGCGGTATCTGCTTTCAAAAGTGTAATTTCGACGCGATTGATCTCTTAGAAGGAGCCTATGTATGGCAAGAATAAGAATAACAATTAATGGTCGTACCATCGAGGCGGAGCAAGGTCTGACGATTTTTCAAATAGCCCGTGATAACGATATTTATATTCCAAGTCTCTGTCAGGATGACAAGCTGGAAAGTTACGGTTCCTGCGGTATGTGTGTCGTGGAAGTCGAAGGCAACCGCAAACTGGTGCGTTCCTGTTCGACACCCGCGACTGATAAGATGGTGATCAACACTCGTAGCGAACGCGTTAACGAATCCCGCACCACAGCCCTGGAACTCTTCATCAGCAACCATACTGGTGACTGTAAAGCTCCCTGTTCTCTCACCTGCCCTGACAATCTTGATATTCAGGGTTACGTCGGCTTGTGTGGCAATCAGGAATATGATGCTGCTTTGCGACTGATCAAGGAAGATCTTCCCTTACCGGCATCAATCGGGCGCATCTGTCCACATCCCTGTCAGACAGCCTGCCGTCGCAGTTTGCTTGACGATGAAATAGAAATAAACTATCTTAAGCGCTTTGTCGCTGATCGCGATCTCAATTCAGGAGATCCTTACCAGCCGGAGCAAAAACCCTGGACAGGCAAACATGTTGCAGTTGTCGGCGGTGGACCATCAGGACTTACGGCGGCATACTTCCTCTTACGTGAAGGACATGACGTTACTGTTTATGATGAGAATCCAGAGTTTGGCGGCATGTTACGCTACGGCATTCCCATGTACCGTCTGCCTAACGATGTTATTTATAAGGAAGCCCAGCTGATCGCGGACATGGGTGCGACACTCGTCCCCAACACCAGGATCGGCCGCGATCTCTCTTTGGATTATCTGCGTGAAACTTTTGATGCGGTCTATGTCGCTGTCGGCATGTGGAAAAGCATTCCACTCGGCATCGAGGGAGAAGATCTGGCAGGAGTATATGGCGGTATAAACTTCCTTTATGACTTCTGCGTCGGTCGTCCGCAGCGTCTGGGCAAGAAAGTAGCAGTCATTGGCGGCGGTAATACTGCAATGGATGCTGCTCGCACGGCTGTTCGCCTGGGAGCGGAGGAAGTTACAGTACTCTATCGCAGGACCAAGAAGGATATGCCTGCTGAAGAAATCGAAATAATTGAAGCCGAAGAAGAAGGCGTTAAGTTTAAATTCCTGGTCACACCGGACTCCTTAACCGGTAAGGACGGTCGTCTGCAGAGTATTAAACTGCAGAACATGAATGCCATCCCGCCTGCTAATCCTGGGGAACGCAGCAAAATTGAGCCTATCGCAGGTGATTTCACTGAGATGGAGCTGGATAGCTTAATCGTGGCTACAGGTCAAAGAACAAATTTGGCTGGTTTGGAGGATCTGGCTACAGATCGCTGGGGTCTTGTTGATGTCGCAGCCGGAAGCTATCAGACTTCTCTGCCTGGAGTATTTGCGGGTGGTGATGTGATAAACAATGGTAATAAGATTGCCATTCAGGCAATTGCCGACGCCAAGCATGCTTCTTACGTTATTTCGAATTACCTGAATGGTAAAGAGGTCAGCTACGTACCCGACTACCATGTCGAACGTTTTGACGTAACCAGAGAGGAACTGCTCAAGACACATACGGAAGCTGCAAGTGCCAAAATGGAGCACTTGACTCCTGAGGACAGGCATGACAACTTCCATGAAATAGCAGCAGGATACACTGAGGTACAGGCTCAGTATGAAGGCGATCGCTGCCTCGAGTGTGGCTGTATGGATTACTTTGAGTGCGATCTTTTTGATCAGTTCAACCAATATAATGTCGAGCCGGAACGCTTAGCCGGTGTGAAGAGTGAATTTGATCATGACAATGATCATCCCTACATCCTGATTGACCCCAACAAGTGCGTACTTTGCGGCATGTGTGTCCGTGTCTGTGATGAAGTCATGGGGGTTTTCGCCCTTGGTTTGGCAGACCGCGGATTCGAATCGCGCATGGTGCCAGCAGCTCACCGTAAACTGCTGGATACCAGCTGTATTTCATGTGGGCAGTGTGTCGAGCTTTGTCCGGTTGGTGCTTTGCAGGAGCGCCGCCCTGTACATAAACAAGTACCTCTCGACAGCGTTCAGACTCTGACGACCTGTGCCGGCTGCTCGCTTGGTTGTTCACAGATTCTGGAAAGCACAGGCGATATGCTGCTGAGAGCCTTACCGGTTGAAAACTGTGACGTCTCCGGCGGTCTGCTCTGTGTGAAGGGTCGTTTCGAACTGGATAAATTCCTGACAACGAAAGCTGATCGCATTGAACGCCCTCTGGTACGTCACGGTGAAGAATTTGAGGAGGCAAGTTTTGACGAAGCTATCCTTTCATTCACGCGTGGAGCTCAGGCATTATTGGCCGTTGAAGGTGCCGATAAACTGGCTATTTCGATTTCGGACGAATATACCCTGGAAGAGATCGCACTGATTCGTTCCTTTGCAGAATCACTCCTGGAAAACACCAAGCTTTACAGTCTGGATTATAAAAAGAGCGCCCTGGAAGAGGTACTCGGTACAGATAGTTCACCTAATACATTCAACGAAGTCTTTTCTACTGATCTCGTCATAGTGGTGGGCGGTGATTTACTTGAGACTCATCCGATGCTGGCCACCAAGATCAGACGTGCCAATAAAGAAGGGGTCCATCTTGGCACCATCAACACACAGAAAACTCTGATGGATCAATGGACAAAAGATAACATCAAGGGCGAAAACCTCGCTGATCTCCTTCAGAGTTTCTACGAGTCCGACTCAGCTTTGGCCCGGCGTTACCGCGAGTCCAAACGTGCCCTTCTCGTCTACGATAAGGATGCACTCAGCTATGAGGAAGAACTCAAGCTGATTGAACTTGCTCAAAAGAGCGGACATTTCGCTTCACCGGGCAACGGCATCATCCAGCTGAAGGCGAACGCAAACTCACAGGGTCTCTACGATCTGGGTGCGAGAGGAACACGCGAAGAACTCCTGGACGGCATTGAGAGCGGACAGATAAAGGGACTGCTCGTCTTCGGAGACAGCGATCTGCCGGAAGAGTATGCCTCTAAACTGTCTTTCCTTGCTGTACAGGCGACGAAACAAGCTCCGGGCTTCATGCAGGCTAATGTCATTTTGCCGGGTTCCTGTTTAGCTGAAAAAGAAGGTCTGATTACCAGCAGCGAAGGCAGAGTGCAGGCAATCGAACGGGTGATTGATACTGATGCCGACAGCTTTGATCAGCTGCGTTACTTCTGGCATCATTTTGATCGTTCCGACGATGAAATTGATCTCTTAACGGCTCGCGAAACAGTCGTTTTCTACAATCGGGCATATCAGGATATTTTAAACCCGGAAAATACTGAGATCTGGGTTCGACCGCTGGAAGCTATGGTCTAATAGATCGCGAAATTCCGGAGTGGAATGTACACTAAACTGACCCCCTCGGATGGACTTCTGTTCTAACTGCAGGGGGTCTTTTCTTTGCTAAGTTTCACTTTGGCGAAAAGATATTACGTACTCTATTTAAAGCATTCCTGACAAAAGTGTCTTTGTCTTTTCCACGACTGCAGTCAGTATGCCCACTTTCTTTCGCCGGCAGTGGCATGGGTTCCCCCTTCTCATCCGAGGCAGCTGTCAATTTTGCATCAGGATAATGCTTTATTAATTCTGACAGCGCATGAACCTCCGGCAGACCGATTAAAGTGTTACAGTCTTGATAAAAGCCTTGTGTCAAGATCGACTCAATTGTCTGAGTAGCTTCAGGCTCCAGTTCCTCAAGTAAATGTTCGTATGTAATCGCGCCCAGCAAATATGCTTTGAAAAAGTATATTGAAGCGCGAAAAGCAGCATCACTATCTCTCTCAGCTAACCAAAGATCAAGCCACAACTTGCCATAGGCGCAGGCAGCGGATCCGGATTTTATATCTTGATCACTTAAGAGCAAAGTATCCAGAAATTGAAAGTAGGCCTGCTGAACATGTTCCACCTGGAGCTGTGACTGAAAGTACATCTCTTCCAGAGCGAGAGTTACCCTCTCCACAGTCTCTTCTGATAAATCTTCATCCACTATCCACTTCATTTTTAACTGCACACGATCAGAACTGTCTGTAATATCATCAAGAGCCAGTTCCTCTGGATAGAATTTCGCATTTCTTAAAACATTTTCCAGGTTTTCCTGACGTAATTCCGGATCTTCAAATTTTGTCCGAGTCGGATATTTTCTGATTTTTTCCCCAGTCGTACTATTAGTCTCACTATCACGCATAATTCATACCTTCCAAGTCTTCAATCTCATTTCATGAGCGGCAAAATCACTACAGTCCACTTGTAAAGCCAGAGTAGACGTACCTCTTTATCTTACACTGAATACCAGAATCCTAAATATCTTGAGCGAAATGCAATAATGCTTTTGCAGATCAATGACTGAGGCAAAATTTAACACTTTATCTGTATAATGACGAATAGTAATATTAAGCCATTGATTATCATAGCAAGGATTATTTATATGACAAAAAATCCCCTCATCTACGTCTTTGGTCACAAAAATCCAGATACAGATTCAATTTGCTCTGCCATTGCCTACGCAGAGTTAAAAAAGGCGCAAGGTCATTCTGCCAAAGCCATTCGCCTTGGGAATATCAATCAGGAAACGGAATTCGTGCTCAATTATTTTGACATTCCGGTACCCGATTATCTTCCTACAGTCAGAACGCAGATTTCCGATCTGGATATCGATCAGGTAGAACATCTCAGCCCTCAATTATCTCTGAGAACGGCCTGGGACAAAATCAAAAGCACAAACATTAAAGTAGCTGCCGTGGTCGATGAAGAGCAAAAATTACTTGGCATAGTGACACTGTCGGATATTACAAGCCGCTTTATGGAGATATTAAAAAATACTGAAGCACTGAAAGCCACCCCTCTTAAAAATATATTGAAAACTCTTGATGCTTATCTACTGGTCGGTTCGGAAGAGCAATTCAGACCCAGCGGAAAAGCCATCATAGCCGCTATGACCCCCGACGGCATGGCTCCCTTTGTTGAGAATGATGACATCGTTCTGGTCGGAAACAGAAAAGACAGCCAGCTGAAGTCTATTTCTGCAGGTGCCAATTGTCTGATTGTCACTTGCGACGGTCATGTAGATAAAGATGTCTTGCAGAAAGCCGAATCCCACGACTGTGTCATTATGAGAACCCTGCACGACACCTATTCGGCCGCTTTGCCGCTTAATCAAAGCATACCAGTCGAGTTCGTAATGGCCAAAAATGATCTGGCAGTTTTCCAAATCAATGATTATATAGATGAAATAAGAGATGAAATGCTCCAGTCCAGACACAGAGCCTATCCGGTTGTAGATAACGACAATATAGTTAAAGGCTTTGTCACCAGATACCATTTGATATCCGGAAACGATAAGCAAGTCATTCTGGTCGATCATAATGAGATTTCACAGTCTATTGATGGTCTTGAACAGGCCCGAATTATGGAAATCATTGACCATCACCGCATTGGCGGCCTCGTAACAGGCTCGCCCATCTACTTCAAGAACGAAGCTGTAGGAATCACCGCTACCATCGTTTCAGGTTTATATCTTGATTTCAAAATAACCCCCACAGCCAATATCGCCTGCATTCTTTGCGCAGCTATCATTTCGGACACGATGTACTTCAAATCACCTACCAGCACAGGCAAAGATAAGTATATGGCTGACAAGATGGCAGAAATCGCCGGGCTGGATCTTGATGATTTTTCAATAAAAATGCTGGAAAGCTCATCAGCTATCATCAGCATGAGCGTAGAAGAAATTCTGGAATATGACTTCAAAGAATTTATTCTCAATAAGCACAAAGTCGGCATCGGGCAGATCACCTCGACCAGTGTCAGGGAACTGAACGCAGTTAGAGACAGTCTCATTGAATATCTCAAAGAAACTCTGGACAAAACAGATTATCATGTATTGATGATGGTAATTACCGATCCGAGACGAGAAGGGTCTGAGATACTCTTTGCTGAGAAAGAAAAGGGCATCGTCAACAAAGCCTTCAACACCGGTTCCACTAATAACAGAGTATTCCTTAAGGGCATCGTCTCCAGAAAGAAACAGATTGTACCCTTCTTAAACTCTGTGCTGGAATAAACTATCGAAAAATAACGGCGTTTCCAAAACCTGTGTCAGCGTCCGAACGTGACAGTGGTATTTGCGGATACTTGTTCCGGACCATTCAGTTGAACCCACTCCGCCTCAGAGCCTGCATAGTGAACTGCTTCGAGATTATTGGCGCTGCGAAACACGTTCGCTCCTAAGTGACTGATAGTTGAGGGAATATAGGCAGATTCTAATGAGTTACAGCGGGCAAAAGCGTTGCTGCCAATCGAGCTTACGCCTTCAGGAATGCTGATGCTTTCCAGATCGATACAGTCAGCGAAAGCTGAATCAGCTATCAGTTCAAGTGAATCAGGTAAATCAATACTTTTCAGGGCATTACACTTTCTAAAAGCATTGCTCCCGATTTCGACCAGTGCATCGGGCAAGTCAACAGTCTCTAATTCAAAGCATTCAGTGAAGACCCAATCTTCAATTTTCCGGATGGACTGAGAGAGGGAAACATACTTGAGATTGGGACAGCTGGCAAAAGCTCTGCTGCCAATTTCCGTCACCGAATCCGCCATTTCCACTGTTTCCAGAGATGAGGAGTTCGCAAAAGCATTTTTACCGATTGTCGTAATCGAGTCCGGTATTTCAATGGAACTCAGGGAGTGACAGTAAGCATAGGTCCAATCCTCAATGATACTGACGTTTTTGGAAAAACTTATGTCCTTTAGACTGGCACACCAGTAGAAAGCTGCTCTGCCGATTGTTTCAACTGAATCAGGGATATTAATGGATTTCAGGGAATATGAATGCGAGAAAGAAAAAGCTCCGATTTCTGTGACTGAATCGGGTATTTCTATCGTTTCCAGCAGCGGCAGATCCGCAAAGGCATAACGGCCGATCGTTCTGACAGAATCAGGAATTTCTATCGTCTCCAGCAAAGGCAGATTCGCAAGAGCATGGCTTTCAATAGTGTGCACGGAGTCAGGAATCGTGACAGAGCGCAGATATTTATAGAACTCGTCCTCTACTACTTCTCTGGAGGACATGAGTCTGACTTTACCGAGATCCTTGATTGAGACAACAGTATTACCGTCAACAGTCGACGGGATGGACCAGGTTTCATCCCAGGAGGAAAAATCAAAATCTTTCGGCGGATAATAACCCGTGAGCATTATTTCATTGTTACCCAATTTATCGTAGACATAACCCAGAGGTTCTACAGACGAGACATTTTCAATACCGGGATCATTTTTTCGTTCCAGCCAGGGATCTATTACAAAAGGTTTAAGCAC
>JAQWBU010000144.1 GCA_028706195.1 Eubacteriales bacterium | reverse complement strand
GGATCTTCTGATTGAGCAGATTTATGCTGTTGGACAGGGCAAGCATCTCCGCTTAAGTGTTAGTGGGGGGGCCTGCAAAATTGACATGATCGGTTTTAGCCTGGGTCATGAGCTTGCCTCTTACCGTACAGGCGATCGCATTGATGTACTGGGCATCCCGGAAATCAATGAGTATATGGGCATGCGAAAACCTCAGCTTAGAATAGAGTCTCTCCGACCCTCGGACGAGGAAAAATTAAACTCTGAGGCCATATCTGAGTGGACCAAATTCCTGGATCTGCGCCAAAATGGCGGCAGCGTTCAGCAGCTGAGCGAGTCAGTCAGTCTCGATCCGGATATTTTTCCATATCTGTGGCAGCTGTTGGAAACTATAGGCGGCACAGAAGAGGAAGCCTTTGATTTTATGCCTTCCCGTATGGCGCGCTTGTTGCGGGAAGGTTATAATATAAACTCTTCGGAATTGTCTTTGCTGCTGGCTGTGTCTGTTCTGGAAGAAGCCGGCCTCGTCAGCCTTATGCTGGAAGAGGACTCTGACTCAATTTATATTTCCATGGACAAAGCTGAAGAAAATAAACCCAGACTGCGTAAGACGAGCACTTGGATGCTGCTGGAGCAGTGTGGAGGTATCAGGGAATGAGAGAAGGACAAGATATAGGAAAAGGAATAGAGAAGATTACTACGCTGGATACAGCTGCCTATATTGCACATGCTGACAAGGAAGTGCAGCATATTGCTGAAGTCTGGAAAGCGTATACCGGCAAGGAAGACGCTTCACTTATCCTGCGTGCCTACGAATATGCCAAAAATGCTCATGCAGATCAGATTCGTGCTACGGGCGAACCATACATCATTCATCCGGTAGCGGCCAGCAAGATATTGCTGGACTTGCAGCTGGATGATAATACTCTGGCTGCTGCTCTCCTGCATGATACGGTGGAAGATACGGATACCACTCTGGAAGACATCAGGAGAGAATTCGGACAGGAAGTAATGCAGCTCGTAGACGGTGTTACAAAATTGTCTCGCATCTCTTACTCATCGCAGGAAGAAGAACAGGCGCAGAACTTTCGCAAGATGTTCCTCGCCATGGCTAAAGACATTCGCGTAGTTCTGATTAAATTGGCTGATCGTCTGCACAATATGCGCACAATGAAATATAAAGATCCTAATAAACAAATCTCAACAGCCAGAGAGACTTTGGATATTTATGCTCCTTTAGCCCATCGTCTGGGCATTTACAAAATAAAATGGGAACTGGAAGATCTCAGTTTGCGTTACCTCGATCCTGATGCTTACTACGAATTAGTTGGAAATATTGCTCAACGTCGTGGCGATCGGGAGAAATACCTGATGGAAATTGTTGCCGAGCTGCGTGACCGTATATCTGAAATGGGAATTGAAGCTGATATCGAAGGTCGCCCCAAGCATTTTTACAGCATTTATCGCAAGATGAAGGCGCAAAAGAAGGACATAGATGAAATCTATGACATCTTCGCAACGCGGGTGATTGTACCTACTGTTGGTGACTGTTATGCGGTTCTCGGCCTGGTACATGAACTGTACAAACCTATGCCCGGTCGTTTTAAAGATTATATCGCCATGCCGAAGACTAATGGTTATCAATCCTTGCACACCACTGTTGTCGGAACGCAAGGTATTCCTTTCGAAGTGCAGATCCGCACATCCGAAATGCATTACACTGCAGAATACGGAATCGCGGCGCACTGGCGCTATAAAGAAGGCAGGCAGGACCAGAAGGTTACCTCGACTGAAATGAGACTCAACTGGCTAAGGCAGTTGACTGAGTGGCAAAGTGATACGCGCGATGCCTCCGAGTTTATGGCGACCCTGAAGGAAGGGCTGATTACGGATGAGGTTTTCGTATTTACGCCTCAAGGCGATGTTATTGACCTGCCGGCCGGAGCCGTGCCTGTAGATTTTGCATACCACATACACAGTGACATCGGTAACTCAATGTACGGTGCCAAAGTCAACGGACGTATGGTGCCTTTGACTTATGAGCTGCAGAACGGTGACATTGTTGAGATCCTTACTTCAGATAAAGTGCGCGGTCCGTCTCGTGACTGGCTTTCAATTATCAAGAGCGGTACAGCGCGAAGCAAAATCTCAACCTGGTTCAAGCGCGAACGACGTGACGAAAACATGGTGCGGGGCAGGGAGATTCTGGAGCGCGAAATAAAGAATGCTGGTTTCACGCCTGCTGATCTGCTGCAGAAAGATATAGTAGCTCCCGCTCTAAAACGTTACTCCTACAATACAATCGACGATATTTATGCCGCCATCGGTTACGGCGGTCTTCAAGCCAAGCGCGTGGTGCCGCGCTTGCGCGATGCCTACCTGCGTACTCTGCCAGCAGATGAATTAGCCGAACAGGGTTACATGACAACCAACCGAGGTCAGATTGTCTACAGTCCTGAAACTATTTTGACTGAAGAAAAGCTGCTCAAGGGCAAAGAAGCTACTGTCATCAGTAAGGCGAAAAAGAAAACTGAAAGCGAACTGGAAATCCCGGTTAAAGTGCAAGGTCTGGACAATGCCCTGGTAAAACTGTCGAAATGTTGTAATCCGGTGCCGGGGGACGCAATTATTGGTTACATTACACGTGGTCAGGGAGTTGCAGTGCACCGCATGAATTGCAGTAATATCCGCCATATTTTGGAAAAATTTGATCGTTCTCAGGAAGATGCGGAGCGTGCTGCCCGCCTGATAGACGTGTCCTGGATTGACAGTAACTCGCACAGCACTTATCCGGTAGATATTCAGATTATCGCACGGGATCGCACAAGACTCCTGGCTGAAATTTCTGCTGCAATCGCTGAAGAACATGCATCTGTGCAGTCAGCCTCCATGTCTTCAGCGAAAGATATCAGCGCCAATATAATGATGACGGTTAATGTCGAAAACCAGGAACAGTTTGATCGCCTGGTTGGCCGGATTAAAGCAATAGACAGCGTGGTCAGGGTGACCCGCGGGCATAATGCTTAGTTCCGAAAACTTAATTCACTTATAAAACGTTAATTGATACGA
This sequence comes from Eubacteriales bacterium, assembly GCA_028706195.1. Classification (GTDB taxonomy): domain Bacteria; phylum Bacillota; class Clostridia; order Saccharofermentanales; family DTU023; genus DTU032. The sequence continues at coordinate 457 of JAQWBU010000144.1, read as the reverse complement.
TCACAACCGGACGACGACGTGTGTAATCGAAGAGTGCCTTCTGTATTTCCTTCTCAATATTTTTCTCATTTAAAGCATATACAAGTGGCTTGCCTCGTTTTTTCTGTTTAGCGGCCATGTCATCGAGTCGCTCACGGCAAATATTAACAATGTGATTCATTTCACTGGAATAGATGAAGCCCCGCGCCTTAATGTCCGGTTCTCCCAGGATTTCATCTTTTCCCTTATCGAGAGTGAGCGCAATCGTTACCACGCCGTCATCTGCCAGCAGCCGTCGGTCATGCAGGACGTACTCGTCGATGTCTCCCATGCCTGATCCGTCGATAGGTATGCCTTCGCCTTCAGTAAAGCCCGCAAAAGACATGCGGTCAGGATAGAGTTCCAGAATATCCCCATTCTTTAAAATAGCGATATTGTCTGAAGGCATTCCCATATCGTTGATCAGTTTGGCGTGCGT
>JAQWBU010000029.1 GCA_028706195.1 Eubacteriales bacterium | reverse complement strand
TGGGATCCTGATATTGAGGTTTTCATCAGCAATGCATTGTCTCCTGCCAAAGTGATTCGCGTCATTTTGAATGAAGAAGACAGGAGCGCTCGTGTCATAGTAGCTGATCACCAGCTTTCACTGGCGATCGGAAAAGAAGGACAGAATGCCCGCCTGGCTGCGAAGCTGACAGGATGGAAAATAGACATTAAGAGCGAGTCGCAGTATCGCGAGCTGATTGAAGCTGCCTGGCTGCCGGGATTTGATGAAGCGGTGGCAGCAGATGAAGCTGAGCGTTACGATCCTGAAGATGACGACTTCGAGGAGGAAAGTTACGAAGAAATAGATGATGAGCTGCTTCAGCCCGAGGCCACAGGTCCGGTTGATGAGCGTCAGGCTATTGATTTCTTTGACAACCTCGAGCAGACCATAGATGTTATGGCTGACGCTGAAACAAGCGCGGCTGAAGATGCAGTAGTTGAAGAAGAGGAAGACGAAGAACAGTAGAGGTGATATAATGCGCGCGAATGCTCAAAGAATGTGTGTAGCATGTCGCCTTAAAGCTGATCAGTCTACATTTTTCCGCATCGTATCCGCAGCTGACGGCCGCATAGGAATTAATCCCGGCCGGGCTCTGGAGGGTCGCAGCGCCTACATATGCAAGAACATCAGCTGTTACGATCTTGCTCTGAAAAATCGCTCTTTGCAACGTTCACTGCGCCGGCCCGTGCCGGAAGAGTTAATGCAGGAACTGAAAGAATTGATTTTGAAAGATACAAAACGAAGGGAAATTGTTTGAACTATTATCTACGGATGCTGGGACTTGCGCGGCGAGCCAATGAAGTAATTCTGGGCATTGACCGCATCGAGATAGCACTAAAGAAGAATTTCCGGGGCACTGTATTTTTGGCCAATGATTTAGGCGCTTCATCACGCAAGAAGATAAAAAGCTTAAGCGAACGGTCAGATAAGGTATATTTAAGAGAATTGCCACATAGCAGGGAAGAACTGGGGGCGACTCAGGGAATGAACTCATGCGCGGCGATTGCAGTAAAAGAAGGAACATTAGAACACACCATTCGGGATGCTGTTGACAAGGCAGTATCACACGAAGGCGGAGGTTAAGTATATATGGTAAAAAGAGAAGAAGCAGATTCTGGACTCAGAGCCGGTTTTATGACTGAAGAAGAAGCTCTGCGTCAACAAATGCAACAAGAGGTGGAGATGCCACCGGAAGAAGAAATTGAAGAAACTCCCGTCGAAGACGAGGAGAAAGTTCAAGCTGCTTCAAATGATCCTGCCCTCGAATTGAAACCTCTGGAAGGCCCCGGTTCGACTGTGGAAATGAAGGGGATCTCCGGAAAGAATATTACCGGCGTGATTAAAGTCATCAAGAAGAGTAAAGATAAACCGGCTGATTCCAAAGACGAGGCTGAAAAAGATCTTGCTAAGACCAAGCCACTTGAGGACAAAGCAGAGAAGGATATAGCTCCTGCTGTCTCTGAAGAACTTGCTTCCGTTTCGGATTCAGTCGAAGCAGTCAGTAAAGCAGAGGCAGAAGCTGTCACCACAAGCAGTGTTGAAGAGCCTAAGCCGAAACAGAAAACCGCTGCTGTCAAAAGCGAGACTGAAAAGGAAATCGCACAAGCTGCTCCAGCCAAGAAAACTGCTCCGGTAAAGAAAACTGCTGAAAAAACTGCCAGTGAGCAAGTCGAAAGCAAGGAAGCTGAAGTTGCCGCGAAACAGACTCCTGCAGCAACTGCTGAAAAGAAGGAAGATAAGCCCAAAGTTAAAGAAGATACTGTAGTAGCTTCTCAGAAAAAAGAGGATAAAAAACCTGAGAAAGTTACAGCGAAAAATACTCAAACATCGGAGGACACCAAAGCGGTGGAGCATTTTGAAGAGGCGGCGCGTATAGCTGAAATGTCACGTCCGTTAACACAGCAAGGTCAGGAAGTTGTAGTGAAAACTCCAACACCGCCAAAGAAGAAGGAAGCCGAGGTCGCCAAGGCAAAACCGCGGATCAGACCGCAGCAAGGCAGCTATGTCGGCAAAGATGCCGACCGTCCGGTCGTGGAGCGACGTCAGGCACCACCTGCAGATCGACGTCAGGCACCGCCTGCGGATCGCCGTCAGGCACCGCCTGCGGATCGTCGTCAGCCCCAGAGGGGGCGCAGCGCGCCGCAAACAGATCGCGGCCAGCAGCAGGACAGACGTGGCGGAGACAGGACAAGGCCTCAGCCCGGAAGAACAGACAGCAGACCTGCAGCCAGAACAACTCCCGATCGTGGCCGCCCAGGCCAAAGGCCGCCTGTTGAAGCTGCCAAACCGGAAATTCTCGAGAAGGACCTTTCTCGTAAAACATATGCACAAAAGCAGAAGTCACAGGATCGTGATAAGCATCGTGCTGACCGTGAACGCGAGCAACAGCGTGAACGACAGGAAGCTTTGCGTCTTGAACGCAAACAGCGACTCGAGTCCAAAGCTGAAAGACAACGCAAGGCCGCTCAAGTTTCCAAGGTTGTCCTGCCTGAGAGCCTGACCGTCAAAGAGTTGGCCGAAGCTCTGAAGAAAACCACAGCTGATGTCATCATGAAATTGATGCAGCTTGGTGTGATGGCAACAATCAATCAGGAAATAGACTTTGACACTGCAACGATTATTGCTGGTGAATTTGATGTTGAAACCGAAAAACTGGTCGTAGTTTCAGAAGAGGATATCCTCTTTGATGACAAACCCGACAAGGAAGAGGACCTCGAACCTCGTCCACCGGTTGTCGTGGTCATGGGTCACGTTGACCACGGTAAGACCTCGATTCTTGACTACATCAGAAATACTACTGTTACTTCAGGTGAGGCCGGCGGAATTACACAGCACATAGGTGCGTACACTGTTGATCTGCACGGTCGCAAGATCACCTTTCTGGATACACCGGGACATGAAGCTTTCACAACAATGCGTGCTCGTGGCGCTCTCGTAACTGATATCGCGGTTCTCGTGGTAGCGGCTGATGATGGCGTCATGCCTCAAACAGTTGAAGCTATTAACCACGCCCGAGCAGCGAATACTGAAATAATCGTGGCGATCAACAAAATCGACCGCCCGCAGGCAAATATAGATCGGGTTAAAACGGAACTGGCTCAGTATAATATCATGGATGCTGACTGGGGCGGAGAAAACAGTATTATTCCTGTTTCTGCTCTGACCGGCAAAAACATGGATGAGTTACTGGAGACGATCCTGATAACAGCGGATATTATGGAACTCAAAGCCAATCCTAATCGTCAGGCCAAAGGCACAGTTATTGAAGCCGAGCTTGACGCGGGCAGAGGTCCGGTAGCAACCGTATTAATCCAGCGAGGCACACTGCATATCGGAGATGCCATTGTGGTCGGTTCCAACATGGGCCACGTGCGTATGATGCGCAACGATCGTGGTGAGCAGGTTTCCGAGGCAGGTCCTTCCATGCCGGTCGAAATCCTTGGCTTGTCAGAAGTACCTGAGGGTGGTGACATTCTTTATCAGGTGAAAGATGAGAAGGTAGCCCGTGCTTTGGCGGAACGTCGTCAGGACGAAGACAGAGCATCAAGACTTCGCGCATCCTCTCATATGTCTCTTGACACTCTCTTCAGCAAAATGGATGAGGGTGTCAAAATCGATCTCAATTTCATCGTCAAAGGTGACGTAAAAGGATCGGTTGAGGCTGTGCGCCAGTCGCTGGAAGGTCTGTCTACTGATAAGATTCAGGTCCACGTCATCCATAGTGCTACAGGCGGAATCAACGAATCCGATATTCGTCTGGCTGAAGCTGCCGACGCAATCATTGTGGGCTTCAATGTCCGTCCTTCCGCTGTCGCGCGCGATCAGGCAGTGACCGCTGAAGTTGACATCAGACTGTACAGCGTTATCTATGAAATGATTGACGAAATCGAACAGGCTATGAAGGGCATGCTTGCACCTGAATATAAGGAAGTTATTACCGGCCATGCTGAAGTTCGTGAGATATTCAAGATTACCGGCGTAGGCACGGTTGCAGGATCGTACATGACTTCGGGCAAGGCGAATCGCAATAACAAAGTCCGTGTTGTCCGTGATGGCGTTGTCATTTATGACGGTGAATTGGCTTCACTGAAACGTTTTAAGGATGACGTGCGCGAAGTGGCTCAGGGCTATGAGTTCGGAGCCGGTGTGGAACGCTTTAATGATGTCAAGGTCGGAGATGAGCTGGAGTTCTATACCATGAAGGAGATAGAAAATGTCTAGCAGACGCAGTATGCAAACCGCAGATGAGGTGCGCCGCATTTTATCTGAAACTTTACGTAATAAGGTCAAGGATCCCGTGCTGGATGCACGGGTATCCTTTATTGAAGTACGTATGAGCGGTGATCTTGCAAATGCTAACGTTTATTACAGTGTGCTTGGAGATGAAGAGAAACGAGCTGCTGTAGGCAAAAGTTTAAACAAAGCTCACGGCTTTTTCCGCAGGGAACTGGGACATAGAATGCATTCACGTTTAACTCCTCAGATTCACTTTATAGAAGATCGAACTATTGCCGAAGGCTTTGTCATGGATAGTTTGATCAACAAAGTTATAGCCGCAGATGAAAGCATGTCCGCAGATAATGATGACATCGATCAGGACTGAGAACTGAGATTGAAATGAGCAGCTTGAAACAAGATACAGACGCAGTCACAGCTACCATAAAGCATCTGGCTTCTGGCTTTTTGGATCTAAGCCGGAAAAAAATGCATGTCGGTATTTTCCCTCATGCCAGAGCCGATGGTGACGCACTGGGTTCTGCTCTGGCTCTGTCCGATGCTTTGGAGCAGCTGGGATCGGAAACAACGGTCTTTGTGGATGAGGAAGTAGTACCTTCTTTGCAATTTTTGCCCCAAACAGACAGTGTTCTCCTGTTCACTGAGGATATGTCAGACCGGCAGCTTGATTTAGCGATCGCAGTTGATCTTAATACTCCGGATCGGCTGGAGAACAGGGAATCCTTGTTTTCATCGGCAGCGCAGTACGCGATTGTTGACCATCATGTCAGCAATCGGGAGGATAAACAGAACGAACTCATTTACACAAAAGCGTCCTCAACCTCTGAACTCGTTTTTCGTCTGATTTCTGAACTGGAAGAATTGTCTTCGCGGGAACTTTTTAATGATAATATAGCTACATTGCTCATTGCCGGACTCATGACGGATACCGGCCGTTTCAGCTATAACAATACAACGCCGCGTGCGTTGAGGCAGGCTGCCTGGCTGATCGAAAAGTTCACCGTTAATCTTGCCACATTAACCCACGAGTTATTTGAACGCACCACTGTAACTCAACTGCAGATTAGAGGCGATGTTTTTGCCTCGACAAAAGTGGCTGCAAATGGACGCATTCTCTATGCTTCTGTTCCCCGTGACATGCTCGATAAACGTAATGCTACAGATGATGATCTGGATTACCTTTCCTCCGATATGCGTGAAGCAGACGGAGTGGATGTTTCGATCCTGCTGCGTGAATCTGCAAACCGTTCTGAAATTCACGGCAGTGTGCGCTCAAACAGCTGTCTGGATGCTGCAGCTTTCTCACAATTGTTTGGAGGCGGTGGACACGTCCGCGCAGCGGGCTTTGTCATAGAAGACATGACTCTCGAACAAGCGGAAGCTGAAGTTCTGGCGCAAGCAGAGAGTATGCTTGATCAATGTAAGATTAATTAAAATGCAAGCGGATCAGGGGATCATCCTTATCAATAAAGTCAGTGGCAAAAGCTCTGCCGCGGTTGTCGCTCAGGTACGCCGCCTCTTAGGCATGAAGCGTGTCGGTCATTGCGGAACACTGGATCCATTCGCTACAGGAGTTTTACCCATTATCTTCGGTCGCGCCACAGCGGCAGTCCCTTATATGAGTGAATATGATAAAAAATATCGCTGTCAGGTTCAGCTGGGTAGCCGTACGGATACTATGGATCGTGAAGGTGAAGTTATCGCCCGTGCTCCTGAAGATTTTGACAGCGCCTGCCTGGAGGATCGTTCCTATGTCGAACGGATATTGAACGCCTTTCTAGGTGAGATAAAGCAGCAGGCACCGCTTTATTCCGCAGTAAAGGTAGAGGGCAAACCGCTATATAAATACGCACGTCAGGGCGAGGAGGTGGATCGTCCCTGGCGCACTGTGTATGTACATGACATTAAGCTTTTGGATATTTATTATATCGAGGGTGAAGCCTTGCCACGCTTGGATATTATGTTCTCAACGTCCAAAGGAACCTACATTCGCTCACTTGCTGATGCAATCGGTGAAAAGCTGGGCTGCTATGCCCATGCGGCAGAACTTGAACGCTCAGCCTGTGGCCCTTTCGCTTTAGAGCAATCAGTGAAAATCGACGACTTATTTGCACGTTTCGATACAGTGGAACGTGATCCGAAGGCATTTACAGCTTTGATCGCCGATGAGGGAATCGTCCTGCCGACATTAGCTGCCTTTGTTGATTTCCCCACTCACGCTGTCGAACGCAGCGAAGCGGTAAAACTGGCTCATGGTCAGGAAGTAAGAGTGCTGACAGATGATAGTACATTTGAAACAATAAGCTTTACATATAATAATATACTGCTGGCGGTTGGCAGTGTTAATCAAGGCGTAGCGAAAGTGAAACGCGTTTTTGTTGACAGTTCAGCTGAATTTCTTGAAGAAGGTAGCGTAGATGGAAGTATTTAGTTCTCTTGAGGGCGTAGATTCAAGCCGGGAGCGGGGAATAGCTCTGGGTGTCTTTGATGGACTGCATCTGGGACATCGCCATATTTTGAAGGAATTAATGAAAATATGCAAAGAAAGATCCCTCATCCCGACGGTTTTCACCTTTGCTTCACCCTATGGTCCGGAGGAAAATCGCCGTTTATTGGATTGTGAAGATAAATGCGCAGTTATGGAGGAGTTGGGAATCGAAGAAGTTTTCGTGGCTGAGATGTCAAATGCATTCAGAAGCACCAGCGCTGAAGATTTTTTGAAATCAATTCTTCAGGATCAGTTGAATGTAAAGATGCTGGTTGTGGGAGAGGATAATCGCTTTGGCGCAGGAGCCGAGGGTGATATTCATTTTCTGGCCGACTATGCAGACGAAAACAACTTGAGCTACAAGGTGGTTACGGACGTTCTCTACCGAAACGAAAAAATTTCCAGTTCCCGTATCAGAAATTATCTATCCCAGGGCAAAGTGGAAGATGCGGCCGCCATGCTGACACAGCCATATAAACTTAAGGGTGTGGTAGAGCGTGGCCGGGGAATAGGGACACGAAAAGGTTTTCCCACAGCGAATTTCCCCTTTCCCGCCAAGCGAGCGCGCCTGCACGATGGAGTTTATGCCACTGTCGTTCACTGCGCTGCCGGAACTTTCTGCGGCATCAGCAATATTGGTGTGTCTCCCACATTAGATGAGGAGACACCTTTACGGGTTGAAACCTACCTTTATGAGTTCGACGGTTCATTATACGGAGAAGAAATTGAAGTGGAATTTCTTTCCTTCTTCAGACCGGAGCTGCGATTTGATTCCATGGACGAACTGTTCAAAACGTTGGAAACTGATCTCGAAAATGTCTGGCAATGGCATCAGTCGCGTATGGTAAAATGATCGCCAGGGAGGATTTGATATGAATAGCACTGCGGATTTTATTGTGAATTTTCCGGGATTGGGCATCAATAATCTCGAAATAAACAGAATTGTTTTCCAGTTTAATCTCTTCGGCCGCGAAATTTCCATCTACTGGTATGGTTTGTTGATCGCACTGGCATTTTTGCTGTCAATGATCCTGGCTCTTAAACAGGCAAAGAAACACGGTCTTAAAGCAGATGATATTGTCGATTTCTTCCTGATCCTGATTCCTTTCGCCATCGTCGGCGCCAGACTTTATTACGTGGCCTTTGAGTGGTCGGAGTTTTCATCAGACTGGCTCAAGATTATTGATCTGCGCTCCGGAGGTCTTGCTTTCTACGGAGGGGTAATCGGCGCCATTATCGGTATATGGCTGATGGCGATGTACAAACGTATCCGCTTAAGCAAGATCGTCGACTTTCTGGCGCCTTATCTGCCTTTAGGTCATGCCATAGGCCGCTGGGGCAATTTTTTCAATCAGGAAGCCTTCGGTACCAATACCGATTTGCCCTGGGGCATGATCAGCAACGGCACCAGCAATTATTTGAGCAGAATAAACCCTGATCCATCAAACTCCTTAGCGGGCCTGGACCCTTCTTTGCCGGTACATCCTACCTTCCTCTATGAATTTGCGGCAAACATCCTGATTTTTGTCATCTTGCTCGTTGTGCGTCGTCGTTCGAAGCAACCCATGACTACAGTAGCCAGTTATTTCCTGCTCTATGGTATCGTGCGGTTTTTTGTCGAAGGTATCCGCACCGATTCCCTCTATGCGGCTGAAGGTATCCGCATTTCTCAATTACTTTCAGCAGCGATGGTAGTCTTTGGCCTGCTGGTCATCCTGATTAATGCGCTGCGCAATAATTCGCGCAAAAAAGCTCTGGCAAGAATAAGTCTGAGTGAAGATCAGGCAGCCAGCTTCTTGGTGGTGCCGATGACAGCGGACGAGAACGAAAGCAGTAGCGTAGACGAAAAACACGAGATCAGACCAGAAAATGAAGACCGGGGAGAAAGTGCCTGATTCGCTTTCCTAATATGCCTAAGTATATAAATAGTAATAATAAAATTTCTCGCGTTGATAAATTCTTTCAACTTCTGGATTACAGAATGTTGGTACCTGTAGCTGTTTTGGTTATTATCGGATTGGTTGTTCTTAACACTGTCCTCTCATCCGGCTACGGCGCGGTGATTTTTGATTATCCGGATAACTTTTACAAGCAAGTAGCCATCGTGCTGATAGGACTGCTGGCAGCCTTTATTATTTGTCTTTTTGAAAAGCCTACTCTCAGACTGATCGGTGCCCTGATCTACGGACTCAGTATTATTCTCCTTATTTATGTCAAGGTAGATGGGTATCGTCCAGTTTCTGGGGCTGACAGCTGGATTTATGTGCCCCTGGTGGGTTCGTTCCAGCCTTCAGAACTGGCGAAAATCGGGGTGGCCATGGTCACCGGACCCATCTTCGCACAACTCAAAGAAGGATCGATTTCCACACTTAAGGGATTTGCCAAAATCGGGGCACTTTATGCCGTACCATTTCTTCTGGTCGTTACTGAAGTCGACCTCGGTACATCCATGGTCATTCTTTTCATGTTTATCACCACCCTTTTTGTCTGGGGGATTAAGTGGCGTTATATATTGGCTTCGCTGGCGGGAGTTACAGTTGTGGTTGTCCCACTGCTGTGGCAGTTTTTCCTCAGCGGCGCTCAGAAAAACCGTATTTTAACTTTCTTTTTCCGAGGCCAGGATCAGGCCGCCTCGTATCAGATCAATCAATCTATTGCTGCGGTCGCGTCTGGTGGCATAGCAGGTAATAGCAGTGGCGAGTTCATCAATGTGCCGGTAAAGGAATCAGATTTTATCTTTTCTGCGATTTCGGAACAACTGGGACTGATCGGTTCGGCACTAGTCATAATTGTAGCAGGGTATTTCATCATCTACACTTTGAGAAGAGCGGCCCAAATTGAAAGGCAGTCTTACGCCAGCGCCTATGTCATGGTTGCGCTGATTGCTTCAGTAGCTTTTCACTACATTGAAAACATAGGCATGACAATTGGCCTGCTGCCCATCACCGGTATACCCTTACCCTTTATCAGTTATGGCGGTTCAGCCATGATTTCCAATTTCCTCTTGCTAGGCGTCTTGCTTAATATTTCCATGGACTATAAACTTAGCACCCTCGATTAAAATTCAGTTCTGATCCTTATTTTGAAGTCATCTCAAAAGGTGGCTTTTTTTGTGTCGTCTCTAAATCAGTGACCGCTTTATATTTCTTTTTCACAGAATAAAGTACATATTAGGTCGCTTTTTGCCATTTTGGGGTGAATTATGTCATTTTGTGCCATTTCTTGACATATTAGTGGGGTTTAGTGGTAGAATATGAAAAAGTAATAGAGGAGGTATGAAGTGGCACGGTATATGCACGTAGTTGACTCTAAGGGTCGCGTTATAGTTCCGTCCAAAATCCGCGAACGATTCGACGGTGTCTTGATTGTGACTGTCAGCTTGGACGAAGGCTACTTGAATGTGTATACCAAATCTCAATTCGATAAAATCCTCGAACAATTCAGTGAATTACAAACCAGTGAAGTAGAAGCCCGCCTTTTCCGCCGCCAGATTATCGGTGAAGCGGTTGAGTGTGAATTGGATGGACAGGGACGTATTTCAATTCCCAACCATTTGTGGGAAAGAGTCTTTGTCTCCAAAGGTGAAGAAATCTGTTTCATTGATGTTTATACCTCAGTCGAGATCTGCTCCAAAGCGTTCTATGAAAAAGAACAAGAAGCAGCAGCATCCCTGTCTGAGTTGGACTTGTCCGCTTATGGTATCCGCGGACTATAGCAAATGGCATCATCCGGTACTGTTGGCTGAGACGATTGAGGCTCTCGCGCTTAAGCCTGATGGCTTATACGTAGATGTCACAAGTGGCGGCGGCGGACATAGCGCCGCTATTTTGTCTCAACTTAACGCCGGGGGCAGGCTCATCGCCATGGATCGCGATGAAGATGCGAGAGAAGAGACTCTAAGACGATTGGAATCCGTGAATACATTAGGGAGCTATTCCGTCCGGGCGTCCAAATTCTCTTCTCTATCGCAAAACCTTCTGGATGATGAGAAAGGTCAGATTGATGGACTGCTCGCTGATCTGGGTACAAGTTCTCATCAACTTGATGAAGCAAAGAGAGGTTTCTCTTACCATCAGGATGGTCCGCTTGATATGAGAATGGATCAGTCAGAAGGCGAGAGTGCTGCGGACTTGTTAGCAGCAATTGATGAACACGACTTAGTGAATATTCTCCGGCAATACGGTGAAGAAACACATGCGACGAGAATCGCCAGGGCCATCGTCACTGAACGTGAACACAAAGCGATTGAAACAACAGCTCAATTGGCTGAAATAATACTAAGAGCTGTACCTGCATCCGCAAGAAGAAAAAAACATCCGGCAAGGCGTAGCTTTCAGGCAATACGTATAGCCGTTAACAGAGAATTTGAAGAAATAGAGTCACTCCTGAATCAATTACCTGACTTAATGTCATCAGGAGGACGTGTAGTAATTATAAGCTTTCACTCCTTAGAAGATCGCTTAGTGAAGCGGACCTTCAGCAAATGGGAAGACCCATGTGAATGTCCCAGAGATTTTCCTGTTTGTGTCTGTGGTAAGAAGCCTCTTGGTAAGAGACCGCAGCGAAAGGTAATTGAAGCATCAGAAGAGGAAATTAAGGAGAACAGTCGTGCACGCAGTGCAAAATTGCGTGTCTTTGAATTCGGAGGTAGCGTATGAGTAAGTATGATACAGATGGTAATCTCGCCAGACAAATGCGAGGCTATTCCGCATACCAGCTTCCTATACCACAGGAAATTCCGGAGCGTCGCTTTGCTGAAGAAGAAGCAAAACGAATAAAGAGACGCCGCCAACTTCAGCAAGAAGCAGAAATTAAGAAAACATATCGTGCACTATGTCGCGAAAGGGTACGTACCTGTGTGGGCATAATAGCGGCTGTGGCTCTTATGACTGTAATGGTTTCCTTTATTGTGACTCGCTACGCCCATATTACTGAAATGACTTTCCTGAATGCCGGAATGAAACAACGCATTGAAACATTGGAAATGTCCAATAATTCTCTGACCAACAAATTGTCCGAGCAATATAATTTTGAAAACATTAAAGAGATCGCACAAAACGGCCTGGGTCTGCAGCAAGCTGGCAGTAATCAAATATTGTATGTCAATGGCCACAATTCTGACAAAACCATAGTAAATAATTCGGATTCTACTGCTGACAGTTCAGCAATAGCAGGCAGATTGTATTCTGTGCAGGAAAACGCTGGAACTATCGAATACTATGTTGAGAGCTTACGCCCATAACGAGAAGCTTTTGTGAGACGGATATTGCTTATACAAAATAGACGGAGTTTAATAAAATATTTATGTCACGGCGTAAAGACAAAATTACATCATTACGTAAATTTAAGAAAGCTCCCACTAAGCCTGTCAGCAAGCTGTCATTAATTGCTGTCTTCGTATTTTTTCTCTTTGCCGCAGTATTAATTGCCTCCCGACTATATCAATTGCAGATTGTTCAAAGTGAAGAGCTGACTGCGCGTGCAGCCAGACAGCAGCACTCTGTCACGAGGATAGACTCCAAGCGCGGTTCAATTCTGGATCGAAACGGTTTCCCCATGGTCTCGTCTTCTTATGTTTATCGGGTCGGCATGACCCCTTCAGTTGTGAGTTCACGAAATTCAAAAGTAGATCAGGAAGATATAGCTGACATGGTAATTTCCTGCCTAAATTTAGACGAGGATATGTCAGATCGTGTCCGTTCTCTAATAACTGTTGATGAAAACTCTTCCCTGTCTGAAGCGGTTTTGCTTGCAAGCGACCGGGAAAGCATCGCTTATGTTCAACTTGCTGCCTACGTTCCGGAAAGTAAAGCGGAGAGGCTGGAGAAATGGTTAAAAGAGAATAATGTCGGCGGTTTTCGGTTTGATGCGGAAGAAAAGCGTATTTATAACAACGTCGATTTAGCCTCCCCAGTTTTAGGAATGACACGAGCTGAGGCAGAAGGCCTTATAGGAGTTTCCGGTTTAGAAGCAAGCTACGATGATCTGCTGACCGGATCTACAACTTATATCTACCAGAAGCGGAATAATTATTTGACTCAGGGGGCCGTGCCTTTTTCCTCCAGTATTAAACAGGAAGGTTCCTCGAGCCAGACGCTCTATTCAACAATTGACAGCAGCATTCAATCCATTCTTCATGAAGAACTTCTGTCCATAGCTGCAGCAACGGGTTCAATCAACGGTGTTTCCGGCATTATAATGGATTTATATACCGGAGATATCCTGGCAATGGATCAAATTCCTTCATATCGCTCAGACCATCCAACAGCATTGCCTCTGGGTCTTGAGGAAGAGTACTGGAATAGCCTTTCGGAAGACGAGCGGACAAAATATCGCAGTGAGAATCTGTGGACAAATTATAATGTCAGTGCGTCTTATGAACCCGGATCCACTTTTAAGACAGTGACTCTTGCAATAGGTCTGGAAGAACAAACTACAGGAGAGCACGTTATTTACAACGACGACCCGATTACCGTGCAAGGCCGGACGATGTATTGCGTGACGGGGCAAGGCCACGGAAATGAGACTCTGAGAGAGGGATTTTACCGCTCCTGCAATCCTGTATTCGTACAGGTTGCCAATGAAATCGGTATAGACGTATATTACGATTATATTGATAAACTCGGATTCACGAGGACAAGTGGCATCGATTTGTATGGAGAAGCCAGAGGAATATTTCATGAAAATCCTATGCCGCTGGATTTTGCAAACCTCAGTTTTGGCGAATCATCTACAGTGACACCTCTACAACTGACGAATTTTTACGCTACGATAGCAAACGGCGGTTATATGCACACCCCTCGGCTGATCGGGGCTTATGAATCTGTAAGTGAAGGCACTTACCACGAACTACCAGCGAGTAATCCCAGTCAGATATTTTCCGAAAGCACGAGCAGGCGTGTCCTGTCCTTGCTGGAAGATGCTGTCTATTTGGGCAACAGTGCCACTTTTGGCAGTGAAGGCTTTAGATTAGGCGGTAAGACCGGTACCTCCATTGACGAGTTAAATGATATACCTACGTATTCGTTTGCAGGAGTAGCTCCGGTTGATGATCCCCGCATAGTTTCTTTGGTAATAATCCGCGATCCGGGACTTAGAAGCAGCAGCGTAGTTGCCAGCCGGGCCAGCAATCGCATATCTGCTCGTGTTTTGAATTATATGGGCTTGAAACAAAACTACAGTGCAAGAGAATTGGCAAATTTGAGATATTCAGTAGCCATCCCTGATTTAAGCGGTTTAACTGTGGGTGAGGCGGCTGCGAAACTTTCTGCAGTGGGGCTTGCCCCTTCCGTGCCGATTGAGCAATTTTATCTGGATAAGCCATTGGCTCAGATTTTGCCGGCTGAAGGAAGCATTCTGGCAAAGGGATCAACAGTCTGGCTTTACCCCGAGCAGCTTAATGAAGTAGAATGGGTGACTGTACCGGACTTTAGAGCGAAGAATTATCACGAAAGTGTCTGGCTGGCTGCTGAGGCAGAACTGGTTATTCAAGTTGTAGGAGAGATTGAAGGCTTATGCGTAGATCAGTCACCGGAAAGCTCCTCCGCCACAGATAATGTTTCTGATGTCAGCGGGGCTCCGAACGGTACAGAAAATAATGAAAAAGCCATGGTTCCTAAGGGAACAGCGATTAAATTGAGCTTTGCTGATGATGTAAATGTTGAGGAAACAGAACCTGTCGTTTATACTCCTCCCGTAGTGACAGACCCGGAACCTCAAAGTGAATCAGAAAATGAATTAGCTGAACCGGAAGCGGAACTTGATCCTGAGACAGATCCTTTGCCTTGAGGCGGCAGGATCCAGAGCAGGTTAGGAGATTGATTTAAGTGGGCAGGTTTTTACCAAGTCAAATGATGCAGTGGACGGGCGGCACAATTGTGCGCGAACCCCGACATGAAAATGATACCGACAGATATTACAGTAGTATCTCCACTGATACACGTACGTTGAATCCCGGTGAAGCGTTTGTGGCGTTGCGCGGCGATCACTTTGATGGTCATCGATTTCTGCAGCAGGCTGTTGAGCGCGGAGCCGCTATGCTTGTCGTTGAAAAAGATGAGCCATTGGTTGAAGAGTGGATCAGGAATGTAGCATCAGGTGATTTAAATGGACCTGATCTCCTGCTGGTTGATAATACTTGGCAAGCCTATCAGGATTTAGCGGCCGGATTTCGTAAGATGCTGACTTGTTCTGTGGTTGCAGTGACAGGCAGTGTTGGAAAAACGACCACGCGGAATATGA
>JAQWBU010000143.1 GCA_028706195.1 Eubacteriales bacterium | reverse complement strand
TTTTGATCTTCTCTTTTCCGGAAAGAATCAGGATGTATGAGATGAGTGATGTTCTTACGTATGCGATTATCCTGGCGGCCGGACGCGGCGAGCGGATGCTGGCAAACAAAAACAAAATGCTTCTTGAGATAGGCGGAAACAGCCTGCTGGAACTGTGTCTGAACCGGTTTCAGGAAAATAAATGCATTGATCATATTTTCGCTGTTGTAGCTCCGGAAGATATCTTTCCTGATAAACAGTCTGACATAAAGCTGAAAGATGACTTGTCAGAGAAGTATCCCAAATTGGCGTCTCTAGTTGCAGGTGGCAAAACTCGTCAGGATTCTGTTTTCAACGGGCTTGACGCAATAAAGAAACATGCTGCTGTTTTTAGCGGCAGGGTTCTGGTCCTGATCCATGACGGGGCGCGTTGTTTTGTCCCCTCCGCAGTACTGGAAAGTGTGACAGATACTTTGAAAACCGAGCGCTGTGCTGTAGTCGCAGCCATGCCTGTCACGGATACAATCAGGCAAATAAGCAATTGCAGGCTGGAAGATTTGCAGGTGCCTCGTGAACACTTATGGCAGATGCAGACTCCGCAAGCAGCCGATCTGGATATTCTTTTACATGCCTTTGCACACGCAGATCACGAGGGATTTCCTGCTACGGATGATATTGCACTGCTTTTACGTATCGGATATCCGGTACGTGTCGTCCGCGGTGACAGACGCAATATCAAGCTGACAACTCCCGACGATTTTGAAATGGCGCGCTTGTTGTATGAGGCTGAGTACTTTAATGAATAGAGTGAATATTTGAAACTTCGTATCCTGCTTCTGGCTTTATTTGGATAAAATCGGAGCAAATGCCGCATATACGCCGTTAATGTTATATGGACGCCTGTTCTTTTATGTTAGAATTAAGCAAAATGTTTTAACTCAATTAATACTTAGGAGGCAAGTATGGCCAAGTCACCATCTACTATATTTACGCGATTAGCTCTAACTGTGGCAGCGCGTTACTATCCGACGGAAGGAATCGTTGATTCTTATTGTCTGGATGGGCGTTTTCCCGGTAGGCGTGAGCAAAGATCTGTTGACTCGACGCTGGATCGTGAAGACAGAGGTTTCCTGTTTTCGATTTTCGGCTATCCGTACAATAGGCAGGAAGAAGACACTGCTTGGCGCGAGCCTCTCGAGCGTCTGACCGAGAAAATCAATGATCCTTCCAGCGATATTGACAGCGGCTTAAATGATTTAGCTGACGCTGCTATGGATGTAACCGGACGCATCACTCTCGCAGAAGAAGGCGTCCGCGAACCATATTTTTCAGGCTTTGTACTGCGCGACGGTGAAGTTGCAGCTGTTACTTTAGGGGATGGTGTTGCTTTGCTCTACCGACGCGGAGTTCTTTATCCCCTGACGGACGAGTCAATGGATTTCAAGGCGGTGGATTCTGATGGGCAAGCAGTCAGTGGTATTAATGATTTCATTGCCGGAGAAGCCGGAACTCTGCGCTATTCCAATATTGCACAGATAGAGCAGGGAGATATGCTCCTGATTTGTAATCAGGAACTTTTCAACGCACTGGGACAAAGGGATATTATGCGCATCCTGAACAGCGCTGAAGATCAGTACGATGCTGCCGGCCTTCTTCTTACATCCGCATCGGCACAGGTTCCGGGAACTCCGCTTCAGCTTATGCTGGGCATGGTTGAATCCGTCATGGAAGACAGCCGTAAAGTATCGCAGCTCAACTTGGGACGCTTTAATACCCAGGCAGTAATGGGTACACCTTTTGACGCGGCTGTACCTGCTGACACAAACGAACAGGCTACACAGCGTTATCAACGGCAGGATATGGTGGATTTTCTGAGCGAACCTGATGAGAAAAGCGATCTTGCTGAGGACTGGCCCGATCAGGATGATACAAATGCCGCTTTTAGGCCAGAGTATTCCAGTCAGGATGATGACGAAACAGCATCTTTTAAACAGTTTCAAAGTGACGAAAAAGTTGCCGCTCCTGGTTTTGCCTACACATCTCCTGAGGATCAACGCAGACGCTTCGGAACGAGTGAGTCCTATGATGATGAAGTGGTGGAAGCCGACTCTTCTTACCGAGAAAGCCAATACCAGGGACAAGTATGGGACGACAGCTATCTTGAGGATGAAGATACTTATTACGATGAAGATGATGAACGTGCCAGATACACGCGCTCTTCCCGCAACAAGCAGATCATTTTCTATGTTGTTCTGATTGCGATAATTGCACTTAGTATTTTCGCTTTGATCAGGCTTTTAAGTGGCGGTGATGAAGAAGAACCGACAACAACAACAGCTCAGGTTACCACCGCTGCATCAGAGAAGCCTCCGGTGATAGTACCGCCGGGTGAGACTGAGCCAATTGAGGCGCCCACCGATCCGACTGAAACTGAGACTGAAGAAACTCCGACAGCAGCGGAAACAACTTATATTGTTCAGGCCGGGGATTCACCATGGAACATACTCATGAATTCTTACGGAACCTATAGTGACGAATTATACGCAGCCTTTATGGAGTATAACGACAAGGCAGTAGGGGATAACATCTTTGCCGGCGAAGAACTGGTGATTCCGCCTCGAGCAGTGCTTGACAAGATGATCGGGGAGTAAACTGTTAAGTTGAATTATCACTGTTTTTGTAAGACGGTGACAAAAGATATATAATTAAGAGCGGCTGCGCATATTCGAAAGGATACGCGTCAGCCGCCCTTTAAATTATAGATTATTAATTAATTGAAACAATAAGGAGTTCAGCGCATGAAGCCACTTAGCTTAAACACAATAAGATCTATGTTTCTGGAGTTTTTTCAAGAAAAAGATCATCTGATACTGCCCAGTTTTTCCCTGATTCCCAAGAATGACCCGTCCGTTCTTTTGATCAATGCCGGGATGACACCCATGAAAAATTGGTTTACCGGGGCAGCTACGCCTCCGTCCAAACGCATCGCTACCTGTCAGAAGTGTATACGTACGCCTGATATTGATAATGTTGGTATTTCCGACAGACATGGAACATATTTTGAGATGCTGGGCAACTTTTCCTTCGGTGATTATTTCAAACGTGAAGCAATTATCTGGGCCTGGGAGTTTGTTACTGAGCGGCTGGAACTGCCACAGGACAGGCTCTTCATTACTGTGCATTGCGACGATGACGAGGCCTACGATATTTGGCACAAGGAAGTCGGTGTGCCCGCGGAACGCATGCGTCGCTTTGATAAGGATAACTTCTGGGAACACGGAAGCGGACCGTGTGGTCCCTGCTCGGAGATGTTTTATGATCGTGGCCCGGAATATGCCTGCGATGATCCGAATTGCGATGTGGGCTGTGACTGTGACCGCTACGTTGAATTTTGGAACCTTGTCTTCACTGAATTCAACCATGACGGGCAAGGATCTTACACGCCCTTGAAGCAAAAAAACATTGATACCGGAGCCGGACTTGAGCGAATAGCAGTTATTATGCAGGGAGTCGATAGTCTCTTTGAAGTTGATACAATCCGTGCCATTTTGGACAAGGTATGTGAGATCAGCGCTAAGGAGTATGGAAAAGACAGAAAGGATGATATCGCTA
>JAQWBU010000028.1 GCA_028706195.1 Eubacteriales bacterium | reverse complement strand
ACTCTGTGCAGTGCAAAAGCGCTGGAGAAAGCTGATCAGGTGGATAAACTTCTGGCCGGCGGTGAAGAGCTGCCGCTGCTGGCAGGTATTCCTCTTGCTCTGAAAGACAATATCGCCGTGAAAGGCATAGCCTGCACTGCAGCATCAAAAATGCTGGAAAATTTCCGTCCGCCATATAATGCATATGTCTGGGATGAGTTGCAAAAAGCCTCTGCAGTCCTGATCGGCAAAACAAATATGGATGAATTCGGCATGGGTTTTTCCACAGAAAACTCCTACTTTAAGACAACAAAAAACCCTCATGACCTGAGTCGTATCCCCGGTGGAAGCTCCGGCGGATCGGCCGCAGCTGTAGCGAGTGGCGAAGCCATCTATGCTCTGGGCACCGATACCGGCGGTTCAATCAGACAGCCGGCAGCTTATTGCGGTTTAGTCGGACTGCGTCCCACTTACGGTCTCGTCTCCCGCCGCGGTGTTACCGCTCTGGCCTCATCCATGGATACAGTCGGACCTTTGACCAGAACAGTGCGTGACAATATGATTGTCCTCTCAGCAATATCAGCCTGGGATGCTAAGGATTGTTCTTCTTCTAAACGGAGCTTTGTGCTCTCAGAGGATCTCTTAAAGCAGAATTACTCTCAAACTAAACCCTTAAGCGGAATGACTATCGGCTGGTCCGAGCAGTGTTTTGATGTCGATATGGAAGAAGACGTGAAGAACAGCCTGCAAGCCGCCCTGAAAGTCTTTGAATCCCTGGGTGCGACAATTAAACATTTTCAGATCAAATCGATTAATGCCGCCTTGTCCGCCTACTATATTCTGATGAGTGCGGAAGCAGCTTCAAACCTGGGCCGCTTCGACGGCATCCATTACGGCTACCGCAGCAAAAACGTGGAAAATCTGGATGATGTATACATTAACTCACGTTCCGAAGCTTTCGGCTATGAGGTGAAGCGGCGTATTCTGCTGGGCAACTTTGCGCTTTCAGAAGAATATTTTGAAGATTATTTTGTAAAAGCGCAAAAGGTACGCACTGTCGTTATTCGCGAGTTTGAAGAACTATTTAAGGAATGTGATGTAATTCTGATGCCTGTCAGCACTTCGACTGCGGGAAAGATCGGCTCAGCACCCGAAGATCCGGTGGACTTGTACCGCGGAGACATCTTCACAACGCCGGTCGCAGTAGCCGGACTTCCCGCACTGTCACTGCCCTGTGGGAAAGATGCAAAAGGTCTGCCCATAGGTATGCAGCTGATCGGCAAACAGTTCAGCGAGGACCTGCTCTATCGTGTCGGGGCTGCTTACGAAGATCAGCGCAGTCCTGCTTTTGAACTGGCGGAGGTAAAAGCATGAATATGAAAGATAGCAAATATGAAGCAGTTATCGGTCTGGAAGTTCACGTAGAACTTAAGACGAAGCACAAGATTTTCTGCGACTGCGAAGTCGTATTCGGTGATCCGCCCAACACTCATGTCTGCCCTGTCTGTCTGGCCATGCCGGGAACACTTCCTGTTTTGAACCATGAAGTGGTTGAATTTGCTGTGCGCGCCGGTCTGGCGACTCATTGCGAAATTTCCCATTCCTCACGCATCGACCGCAAAAACTATTATTACCCTGATTTAGCCAAAGCCTATCAGCTGTCTCAGGCTGAAGAACCGCTTTGTCTGAACGGCTATGTTGACGTGATCACAGAAGACGGCACATCGAGAATTCGTGTTAACCGCATTCACATTGAGGAAGATGCCGGAAAACTAATTCATACTGACAAGGGCTCTTCTTTGGTTGATATGAACCGCGCCGGTGTCCCTCTGATTGAAATTGTTTCCGAGCCTGACATTCGCACTGCCGACGAAGCTGTAGCCTATCTGCGTAAACTGCGTTCCATGGTGCGCTACACCGGGATTTCCGACGGCCGCATGAACGAAGGTTCCCTGCGCTGTGACGTCAACCTGTCGATCAGAGAAAAGGGCGCAGAACAGCTGGGAACCCGCGTCGAGATGAAGAACATCAACTCATTCAATTATATCGCCCGCGCCATTGAGAGCGAGTTTACGCGTCAGGTTTCCATCCTGGAAGAAGGCGGCAGAATCGAACAGGAAACGCGCCGCTACGATGAGAAAAGTGATCAGACGACAGTCATGCGCAGCAAAGAAGATGCAGCTGATTATCGCTATTTCCCTGATCCCGATCTCTGCCGTGTTGAAATAGAAGAAGATGAGATCGAGGAAATTCGCAAAAGCATCCCCAAAATGGCTGAAGAACGCAAAGCTGAATACATCGAAATGTTTTCGCTCAGCGAATACGAAGCTGAACGCTTAACAGAAGATAAGGTCGTGGCGGATTTCTTCGAAGCCGCAGCTAGTAAGAGCCGTTATCCCAAAGTACTGTCCAGCCTGATAATGACGGAGTTGTCCCCTCTCTTTGAAGATGACAGTGAGGCTGAACTGCCGCTCGCGCCCGAGCGACTGGCGGCGCTTGCCGATCTTCTGGGTGATGAGAAAATCAACAGCAACACCGGCAAAAAAGTGCTGCGTCTTCTGCTGGAAGGCGACCTGGATCCGGAAGCCTACGTCAGGGAAGAGAATCTGCTGCAGATCACGGATCGCGCGACGCTGCTGCCGATAGTGAAAAGCGCCATCGCCAATAACCAGAGAGCTGTCGAAGATTATCGCAAGGGCAAAGAAACCGCTATCAAGGCAATAATCGGACGCGTCATGAAGGAAACCTCAGGGCGTGCCTATCCCTTGCTGGTTGAAGAAATGATTCTGGAGCTGATCAAAGAAGACTAAGTTTTCCAGGAAAAATCCATTTTATATGAAAAAGGCTCTCTGCAGAGAGCCTTTTTGTATGACAGTCCATTTGCTAGTAACGTTTAGCGTTTAAAGCCCAAATATATGTAGTAACCCTTGGCGTCTTTATTGAGCTCGGCAATTTCGTTGCCAACCATGCCATATTCATAGCCGCTGGGTACATCAGCATTTTTACCCGTCACGATACATATATTCTTTATAGGATTTTTACTTTTGTCACTATTGTTGGTCCAAAGATAAATGTACTTGCCACCTGCACCGGCGTTAAGGTCATGATTATTTTTGGTATATCCACTTATAGTCTCAGCTTTAGAATAAGTAAAGCGAATGTCACGCAGAGCTTTATTTGCATCTGTAGTCTTTTTGAACCAGAGATAAATGAAGTCACCTTCCGCGCCGGCATTTAAGTCTACATCGATCCTTTCATAGCCTTCATAGGCAGATCCGTTTTGCGCTTTTGACTTACTCTTGTCGGAAGTGATAACAATATCCTCAATGTATTCAATCTGAGGTACTGGTTCCGGAATGCTTGACATCTCTTCGAGAAAAGCGCTAATGGAGCCTCCGCGGTTTTCAAAATATGCTTTCAACTCGCTGGTGCGCTCCGGATTATCAGCAAAATCCCAGATCGGCAACAGCGAATTGATATTACTTATACCGTATATCGTGGGAGCTGAATCTTTAATACCTGCAACCCAGCTTGGATAATTTTTCAGCAAGTCGCTAAAAGTAAGATGTGAAATGTTGGGACCTCCACTGAGAGAACATTTGAAGGTAGTAGAGCTCATAAAGCTCGCGTTCTGTTTCACATCCTCAGTTGAGGCTGAACCGGATATACATCTGTATGCCGTATCCACCTTGCTCTGAATAGAGGAAGAACTTTCTTCGCTTACAGCGCTATAGCTGTAGTTGAAGGTACATCTGGCACCCATCTGCGCTTCAATTAATACGTGGGTACCATATCTCTGAAACAACAGCTCAGGGCTCATAGATGAATTCAAAGCTTTTTCAAACTCTTCATCCAAAATTGTCTTAAGATCATCTGTTGCTTTAATGTATTGAATTTCTTTTACGTATCCGCTGAAAGATTTAACGAAATACGTATTCTCCTTTTTCGTTTTCTTCATGTCCATCTCGCCGGCTACATTCCCCGAAAACATCGGATAATCCGCTGAAAGTGAAAGCTCGGCCTTCAACTGCTCGCTGTAGTCTTTCACACTTTCTCCGATAATTGTGCGACTGGTACTGACAGGCGGGTCTCCCTTTTCAAGTCTATCTGCCACTTTTTCCGGCTTAAATATCGGATAGGAAAAGGAAAATCCGGATGGT
Organism: Eubacteriales bacterium; assembly: GCA_028706195.1. GTDB lineage: Bacteria > Bacillota > Clostridia > Saccharofermentanales > DTU023 > DTU032. Next base: position 10,955 of record JAQWBU010000028.1, on the reverse strand, counting down.
TCCATATATGTATTCTCAAGTACGTTGTAGCCCATCCCAATAAAAGTGAGGGAACCATCCGCTGATTGCAGTAGTTCTTCCTGGCTCAGGCTTTCATAGTCAACCAGCGGTTCTTCAAACTTCTCAGCTAACGCAGGAAGACGCTCCTCGTCCGCCGCAGGTTGCGAAGAAACCGGCTGATCGCCTCCTTCGGTTTTGAGGGAAGGATTATCTACAGGATCCGTGGTTCCTGCATTGCATGCAGTTAAAAACTGCGTCAGGAACATAATTACAACAAGTAACAGTACGCAAACTCTCTTCATAATGACTCCTCCTAAACGTGATTGAATGACTACAGTCATTCAACTGAAATTAGTATATAATCAATGAAAGCAAGCGTCAATAAGCAGGAAAGAGAAAGGAGCAATAATGACAGATAATACTTTGAGCAGCCGCCAGAAGCAGGCGCTGCAGACAAGAGAGAAAATATACGAGAGCGCAGAAGAATTATTCATCGAGAATGATTTCGAGAGTGTAACTGTTGATCAAATTGTTAAAAAGGCGGGCGTCGCGAAAGGCAGCTTTTACGTCCACTTTGCGTCCAAGGATGAAGTCATCGTGTTGCTGATCAATGATTATGTGGAAAAAGTCGACACTGATTACAAATCTTTTCTTGATTCTCTGGCAGAGGACATGCCCGCCGATGAAAAATTCCTGGCTTTGGTGGAAAAAATTGCTGAAGTGCTTACGGAAAATATTGGTAAAGAAAACATGAGGCTTCTCTATCGGGTCCAATTGGAAAAAAAGCTGAATGTCAGCTCCGTTATAAGTTATGACAGGGATCTTTATAAGATGTTTCTGCAAGTAATAGAAGAAGACTTTGAAAGCCTGGCTCCACACAGTTCACTGTCAGCAGAAAATGTTGCACGCCAGTTTGTCACGGTGTACAGGGGGCTGGTCTTTGACTGGTGTGTCAGGACCAGAGAATTAGATCTGAAGACAGAGGCGCTGGATCTATATGAAATGCTGCTTAAAGGTCTTAATGAATAATCGGCATAGTCAGTTTCGACTATGCCGATGCTGCTGATCCTATCTCAATCCCGGGCAATGAAATACTCAGTTCAAATATTTTTGCCGGCCAGAATCTCTTCATAGGTGTCGTCGTTGATCGACTTCAACAAGGCCACCGCCAGTTCAATTGTTTTCTCCAGATCGTGCAACTTTGCTATGCCGTAAGGGGTATGTATATAACGCACAGGCACACCCAGAACAATAGTCGGGATGCCACCACCCGTTTTATGGATCTGTCCGCCGTTGGTCCCTCCGCCTGAACGCACAGCCTCCTGAACCGGAATACCTTCTCTTTCAGCCAAATCCAGTGCGAAACGCTGAAAGCCCGGATGGGTAATCATAGAGCGGTCCATGTGCCGCAGCATGGGGCCTTTGCCCAATAAGGTCTGCTGGCTGTCGGCGCTTCCGAAAGTATCATCTGCCGGAGTACCTTCGAATACTATGGCCAGATCAGGCATAATTGAACGAGTGGATACTTCCGCTCCGCGCCCGCCGACTTCTTCCTGAGTACTGAGCGCTGCTATCACATCGCAGGAAAGCGCTTCCTGCTCTAATCGGATTACAGTCTCCATCAGAGCTGTGCAGCCTAGACGACAGTCAAAGGCTTTGCCGATGAGGACATCGTTTTTTTCATCAAAATAAAGGTCAACGTCGGGAACTACAGGCGCTGCAATTCTAATTTTGAATTTCTCACTTATTTCTTCTGCGGAGCTGGCGCCGACATCCAGTTGAATTGAGGAGAAATCAATCGGACTGCTGCGCTCGGCTTCGCTCATATAATGCGGCGGCTTGCTGGTCGCAAGTGCCGGAATCCAATCGCCAACAGAGTTCCGGACGCGAAAGCGATGTGAAGGCACATTGGAAGCCACCCAGGAACCCAGCGGCAAGATGCGCAATAGCCCTTGTGAGCTTACAGACTGTACAATCAGCCCCACTTCATCAAGATGCGCATCCAGCTGAACCAGAACGCGGTCCCGGCTGTTTGCGGAACGCTCCATGTAGACATTTTGCAGAGGATCTATATAAGTTTCCCCATAAGGCTCCAGGATCTGAAGTGCAGTTCCGGCTAATTCATGTTCGAATCCCGCAGGCCCATTAGCCTCAGAAAATATACGCACATTCTTCAGTAATTGTTCTCTTTTCTCTTTGCTGTTCACTGTCTGTCCTTCCTTTCAAATCAATACGTGATTTGTTTAATCTTAACACTAGTTCGACGCCCGCAAAAAAAGCCGCGGTCGGCTGACCGCGGCTTCATACAACGAGTGTAAAATTATAAATTTACTTAAGCACTCTGACCTTTATTGTTGGCGGAATTTTTGGGATCAATACCGGCCATAAGCAGACCCAGGTCGTTTCTGGTCGCGTCTGTCTGATCAATAATTGCCATAACACGGCCTTCATAGATGACCAGAATACGATCAGGAATTTCCATTATTTCATCCAATTCAGTCGAAACCATTAATACCGCAGCTCCTTCAGTGCGCGCCTTAATAATCTGAGAGTGAATATACTTGGTAGCTCCAATGTCCAGACCACGAGCGGGATGCACAGCAATCAGGAGCTCCGGATCACGAGACAGTTCTCGGCCCACTACCATTTTCTGCTGATTACCACCAGAAAGATTGCGGGAGATTTCCATTACGTCAGGAGTCTTCACCTGGTATTGTTCGACTATTTCACGGCTGTGTTCGTCGATCCATTTCCAGCGCAGGATGCCATGATTCGAGAAAGGCATATGATCGTAATCCATCATGGATAGATTCTCGCGAATATTCATCTGCCCGACCATGCCCATCTTCTGGCGATCCTCCGGGATATGACCTACACCTTTTTGCAAAATTTCCTTAGCGCTCGCTTTGGTGACATCCTCATCCTTGATGTGTATTGTGCCTTCAGTCGGCTCCAGTAAACCGGTAATACATTTAACCAATTCTGACTGCCCGTTGCCATCAACACCGCAGATTCCTAATATTTCTCCACAAGATACCTCGAAACTGACATTCTTGAGGGTCTGAATTTTGCGTTCATTCACATGAGAGATGTTGTCAACTTTGAGCACAACATCCCCCGGACAGGAGGCATCTTTCTTGGAGATAAGTTCAACCTGGCGGCCAACCATCAGTTCAGCCAGTTCGTTCATGTCAGCTATCTCATCAACGATAAGACCCGCTGCTGCCACCTCTCCCTGACGTAAGATAGTGCAGCGATCACAAATAGCTTTAATCTCAGGTAACTTATGACTGATGAAGATAACGGTCTTGTTCTCCGAAATCAACTGTCTGATGATATCGAAAAGTCCATCTACCTCCTGAGGAGTCAAAACCGCTGTAGGTTCGTCCAAAATCAGAGTGTCAACATCACGGTACAAAGCTTTCAGGATTTCCAGACGTTGTTGTTGTCCTACAGAAAGGTTACGCACCTCTTCCCAGGGATCAATGTCCATATTGTAGCGCTTAGCCATAGCGGTGAAACGCTCAGCGGCAGCATTCAGGTCCAGTACCTCTTTGTTGCCTGTATAGCCTAAAACAACATTTTCAATTGCTGTATGCGCTGGTATCAGCATGAAGTGCTGGTGAACCATGCCTATGCCAAGATCAATTGATTCTTTTGGGGACTTGATGTTGACCTTCTCACCTTTGTAATATATATCTCCTTCAGTAGCTTCATACATTCCGAAGAGTATATTCATCAAAGTAGATTTGCCTGCGCCGTTCTCACCCAGAAGAGCATGAACCTCACCTTGCTCAACACTGAACGTGACGTCCCTATTGGCGACAACCGGTCCAAATTCTTTGCTTATATTTCTCATTTCAAGTAAAGCCATTGTCGTTCCTCCTAACCCTTAACATATGGAACTGCACTACTGGCAGGCTTCTTCGATCTGCGGCTAGTTATACAAAGCGCAACAATCGTGATGACGTAAGGCAACATGTTAGGGAACTCTGAAGGGATACCTGTAGATAACGCTTGCAGGCGATAGCTGGAAGCATTACTAAGTCCAAAAACAAGTGAGGCTCCCAAAACACCGAAAGGCGTGTAGTTTCCAAACACTACCGCAGCAACGGCCATGAAGCCGCCGCCGGCGATCATGCCTTCCGTAAAGAAGCTGAGCTGTCCCATTGAAATATAGGCCCCGGCCAATCCGGCCATTACACCACTATAGAGGACTGAAAGAAAACGGACTTTACTTACATTGATACCTACCGTATCACAGGCCTGCGGATTCTCTCCTACTGAACGAACCTTAAGGCCGGTATTAGTGCGGAAGAGGAAAAACGCTGTTGCAAAAACCATTATCAGCGCAAGATAACCCGGAATTGTCTGAGAGAACAAAGACTCTCCCAGGATCGGTATATCTTTGAGCAGAGGAATTTGAACAATGTCAAAGGTCTCAATTTTTGGCGGGCTTGCGCTGGCACCGAAAACGGCCCTATTGGCAGTTATCGTCAGTCCTGCTGCAAGAATGTTCATTCCTGTACCTACGACCGTCTGATCTGCTTTAACTATTACTGTAAATATGCCAAAGATAGCCGCAAAAGCAACTGTGATTAATATACCTATTAAGGTACCAAGCCAAATTGAACCTGTGTAATATGAACCAAGCACGCCTGCCAGCGCGCCAACGAGCATCATACCTTCGGTACCGATATTCAGGACTCCGGATCTTTCAGAAATTAAAATTCCGAGAGCTGCAAGTAATGTCGGTGTTGCCAGTCTAATTGTAGATGATAAGAAACTACCTAAATCCATGCTTACTTACCCCCTTCCGTCTTATCTTCATCGTCTTTTATATCAGTCAGCTGCAGAGGCATCTCAGCTGAACCATCTGCCCTTTCTTCCGGTTCCGGTAAGGGCAAGCCATGCAAGTCCTGAGCGACCGGGTGATAGCGGAAGTGACGTTTACGTTTGATAGTAAACATCCTCCGGCCTGCAATAAACAGAATTACAAAAGCCTGAATAATTAAAGCAACGGAAGATCTGACATCGGTAACTACTTCCATACTCAGGGATCCGGCTGACAAACCGCCGAACAAAATGCCTGATATGAGAATACCAATAGGATTCAAACTACCCAGCAAGGCAACTGCAATACCGGTAAAGCCGTAGGAGACTGAGAATGATGTCATCATCAATCTCTTCTGGACTGCAAGCATTTCGACACATCCGCCCAAACCCGCTAAACCGCCGGCAATAAAAAGGGAGCGCAGTGTAGCAGCCTTGATGTTGATACCGGCATATTCTCCGGCTGAGGGATTAAAGCCAACAATTCTCGCCTCAAAACCTTTTGTTGTTTTCCACTGATAAAAATAGTAAAAAACAAGACAAAGAATCAAAATTATCAAGCCCGTATGAAGACGGTAATCAGCAAAAATCCGGTTGAGAGCCGCCGTCTCCGGTATAGGTGCAGACTGGGGATAAGAAGATTGACCGGGCTCCATCAGGGGGCCGTTAACCGCGTAGGAAACTATATAGTTGGCAACGTAGTTCAGCATAATTGTGGTGATCAGTTCGGAAGCTCCGAACTGAACTTTCAGCACGGCTACCAGCAAGCCATAGAGAGCTCCTCCCAGAAATCCTGCAAGCAGGGTCAGAGGCAGGTGAATCAGTCTAGGGATATCAACTAGTAAGGGCAGTTGTACCGCGACTATAGTTGAAAATAAAGCTCCCATGATAAACTGTCCTTCAGCTCCCAGATTGATAATGCCGCAACGGCGCGCAACTGAGAATGACAGAGCAGTAAACACAAAGGGAATTGCTTTAATGATCGTGTCTTGCCAGGCAGCTGTGCTGCCAAAAGCTCCTTTAAACATATAACCATATGCTTCGAGCGGACTTGTACTACTTGTCAGTAAAATGACTACACTACCAATCAGAAAAGAGGCCAGAAGCGCCATTATAGGATAATATAGGGCTTCTAAAATCACACCAATTTTTTGACGAATACTTGTGCCTTCCATAAGCTTCCCCGTTCTTCTCCATACTAAAGGGGATTCCCATCCCCCCTTCTTCTAATTTTCTTTTGAACTGGAATTAAGCCGCGGTCAGCCGACCGCGGCTTAGGTTCATTTAGTCATCAAGGCTTATCGTAATTTTTCCATCAATAAAGTCTTGAATAATCTGTTCTACCTGGTCTTTGATTTCCTGGTCAACATCGGTATACCAATCATCCAGCAGAACTACGCCCTGTGCGGCGCCCATCGGCAATACAGCTTCCGGCAGTTCATTATCCAGGAAAGCCTGATAGGCGGCTTCATAAGCGACAGATGTGTCTTTAATAACTGAAGTCACCGCTTTAGTCGGCGCAACATCGTTTTGTCCCTTGCCGGAACCGATACAGAAAGCGCCTTCTTCTTCAGCAGCTTCCATTACACCCAGAGATGACTGGTTTGCCATCGGTGAGAGAACATCTGCGCCCTGACTGGCAAAGGCCTTGGCCAACTCTTTGGCGGCCTGTACATCGTCCATTGAACCGGTATTCTCCGAGAGAATTTCAACATCAGGATTAACGTAGGCTACGCCCTGAGCAAATCCCTTGGAACCGTTAATGATCGGGTTAATCGGAGTGCCACCGATGAAGCCGACTTTTCCGCTCTCAGTCAATAGAGCTGACAGCGCTCCCATCAAGAAGCCCTGTTCAGCATCCTGAATGGCAAATGAGCGCGCATTCGGGCCGGTTACAGCTGAGTTTATCAGGAAGAACATGACATCAGGATAGTCTCCCATTACGCGTTCAGCCTCATCGGCATAGGTGCTTGTTGCCAGAAAAATGATATTGTAATCATTTTCCGCAAAGGTTCTGATTGAATCTCCAACGGCTGATACAGGTACATTCTCGACATACTGAGTTTCTGCTCCCATGGCTTCGATCTTCTGCAGGCCTGCATATGCAGTGGCGTTCCAGCTCATGTCAGAGATCGCGCCTTCCAGAATCAGAGCAACGCGATTTGCTTTCCCGTCGGTACGTACGCCTGGTCTTTCTGCTCCGGGCGCTTCGGTTCCTGCCGGTTCGGTGGGGTCCGGGTCAGCGCCGTTACCGCAGCCAACAGCTGCGCTAAAGGCAAAAACCAGAACGAAGATCAGACACAAAATTTTTAGAATCTTTTTATTCATTTTTTCTCCTTTTGTTCCTTTTGTATTACTTTTTGCTTTGTTGACTTCTATTTGCAAAGTTAACAAGTTTTGAAGGGGAAATACTTGTTACGGGAACTAAAAGCCACAAATAAATATTCAATTTTGATAATTATTAATGCTTATTGTCAAGCATTGTGGCTTTCGGAAATTATAGTAGATAAGATTTCGTTTGTAAACCACAAATACTTGTCTTATCCGACAAGAAGAAAGGGTATATAGTGCATATACCCCTTCTTGCACAGTCGGGTCTTAGCTTAATTTATCCAAGGTCAATAACAATTTCACCTTTGGCAAGCTTGTCATTGATATCGCGGATCTCATCAACTATAGCCTGGTCGACATCAAGGTAAAAATCACCCACGTAGACTACGCCTTCAGAAGAACCCATTTTGATGATTCCATCCGGCAACTCGCCCGCTTTGAACATTTTGTAGACAGCTTCATAAGCGATTGAAGTATCTTTCATTACCGGAGCTATCGTAGCGTTAGGTCCGACAGAATTCATGTTCTGTCCGGGAGGCAGGACAAATATACCTTCTTCTTCCGCTGCCTCTACTACACCTAAGGCTGCCGGTCCGGCCATTGTTCCCAGACAATCCGCACCCTGTTGTGCCATAGCTTTTGCTAATTCTTTTGCTCCTCTGACATCATTGTTGTCACCGGTGAACTCAACTATTGTTTTGCAATCAGGGTTTACATATTCAGCGCCAACGCTGAAAGCCTGACCGCCTTTGATCATCGGTTCAAACTGGAAGCCGCCGATAAAGCCGACTGTTCCGCTTTCAGAGAGCAAAGATGCCAGAGCGCCCATTAAAAAGCCCTGTTCAAAGTCCTGAACCTGGACTGAGCGGACATTTGTTTCATCCACTGTGGCATTTATGACAAAGAACAAAACTTCAGGATAATTTTTTGCTGATTCTTTAGTAACATCCTGGAAACTGGATGAAGACAAGAAAATTATGTTGCAGCCACTTTCGGCAAATGCGCGGATCGCATCTGGCGCTTCTGAAACACCTGTGTTTTCCGTGTAGTTTATTTCGGCACCGAGAGCGCCTATTTTCTCAAGACCACGATGGGCGTCAGAGTTCCAGCTCATGTCAGAGATGGCACCTTCTAAAATCAAACCGACTTTATCAGCTTTACCGTCTGTACGTACGCCGGGTCCGGTTTGAACAGGTTCAGTTGAGCCTTGAGGATTTGTTCCTGCGGGCTCGGGATTCTCTTTAGAATCACAAGCGACTGCGGTAAGCAGCATGAGAACTAAAACAAGGCAAAGGCTTAGTGTTTTCAGAAATTTTTCTTTCATTCTTCTCTCCTTCAGAGTTCATAACATATTTACTATGTTGTACCTCTTTTTGCATGTTTTTTAGTATAACCGAAACAAAGCGGGCTTTGAGGGCAGCGGAAGATTTTCGATAAATTGATTAAATAGTCAGTCAGTCTATGTGCAGTTACCATAGAGTTATTGCGCAGAATTTTGCAAACTGCACTTCTTTATCGGAATATTTTATTAAACAGGGGGTTTTTCTGATGAAATGCTCTATTGTTTACTCAAGATTTTACTTTCATAAATTGAAACCTGAGGAAATCTTCTCTGCAAGTCACCGGCTATAGTATTTGTATCAGTTCCTGTGTCATAGAGAGCAAATAATGTCGGCCCGGAACCACTTAAAGAGACAAATACGCTATCCGTATCTTGTAAAGCTTGAAGATAATCAGCTATTTCAGGATGAGTTTCCAGCAGAAGAGGCAGGAACGAGTTTTTACAGAGAGTAGAGAGCTCCGAATAGTTTTTCGAACTCAACACTTCAGAATATTTTTGTCGCAGTTGGGATGGATATTTTGTTTTGGAAATCAGCTGTCTGTTTCCCAGAGCATCAAAAGCATTTTTCGTAGATACATTTATGGGTGGTTTAAAAAGCAGCAGAGGCAAATTGGGGAAGGGAGGATAATCTCCCATGACATCACCGATGCTACTGACAAACTGTGTCCCGCCTCGATAGCAAAATGGCACATCAGCGCCAATTCCTCGCGCCATGTACGATAATGGCATAGCTTCAAAATCACCGTCGGGAAAAAAGGCGCGCTCCAGCAGTCGCAAAGTGGCGGCAGCATCAGAGCTGCCACCTCCCAGCCCCGCCTGACTGGGGATATTCTTTTCGATCCTCAGATCCAGAGAATATCTGTCCGGATTGATCTGATACCAGCGAAAGAAAGCCAGGGCTGCCACATACGCTATGTTCTTCTCACCCTGAGGCACATCCGACCGATCACTGCTGACGCGCCAGTTTGCCTGCTCATCTGAACGCAAAAAAAGTGACAGCTGATCGCAAAGATCAACTGTCACCATTAACGATTCCAGATTGTGGTAATTGTCAGGACGACGTCCCAGCACTTCCAAAGATAAATTTATTTTTGCCGGAGCAGCTTCTGTGCCAGTAAAATTCAGCTCTCGCATAAAGCAGCAGGACTACTAATCCTCTTCCAGAATTTCTTCCAGTTCATCAGCATTGAATGCTATCTCAACAACACCAGTGAGCACATCAACATAGCTGAAACAAACATGTTCATCATAGTTTGTACTTACAGGACAGCGAACTGTGAAGACATTTGGCGAACAACTCTCAAGGTAGCCCTCGTGAACAACTGTACGTCTGCGTCCACCATTGGAACGCAGATAAATACGGTCACCGATATGATTTGATAGTGTGTCACGACAATTTAAAACATCGGTCTTCGCGATCAATATAATCACCTCAATATAAATAAATATTTGCACACAAATGCATATGTATGTTACCATATTTAGTTATAGTTGTCAAATTTTGTGCAATATGCATGACGATGAAACAGAAATTTTGGCGCGGCATCTCAATCAGCTGTAGAGCTGAGAACCACACCTCCACCCAGGACCATGTTTTCCTGATAAAAAACCGCAGACTGTCCAGGCGCAGTCAGGCGCACGTCATCCGCAAAGCTGACCGCAGCTGTTTCACCCTCATCCCGCAACTCAATTATGCAAGGAATAGCCTGACCCTGAGAACGCAGCTGCACCAAAACGGACAGCTGATCCTGATTCTCAAATTTTTCACACAGAGCATCGGTGAAAATAAGATTAGATACCAAGAGCGAGCTGCTGCGACACTCAGTCTCATCTCCCAAGGTAATCGTGTTAGTGGGAGCATCAATTTTCAACACAGTCATGCGCTTGCCGAATGACTGGCCCAGTTTTTTGCGCTGACCAACCGTATAGCGGCCAATGCCGGCATGTTCGCCAATAACATTACCTTCAGTATCTATGTAAGGTCCCGGTTCTCCCAGTGCATCCTGTTCACGCAAAAACTCAATGCGGTCATCATCCGGCAAAAAACAAATCTCCTGGCTATCCGCTTTTTCCGCAAGTTTGATGCCTCGGTCGGCAGCCATCGCCCGCACTTCTGTTTTACTCAACTCGCTCAACGGAAAGAGAACTCTGGTAAGAATTTCCTGAGGCAGAGCGTAGAGAAAATAACTCTGGTCTTTCCTGCTGTCACGGGCGCGCAGCAAAGTGACTCTTTGTCCCCGTTCACGCTCACCTAAGGGGATCTTCTCACCCTTTTCGTCTCCGATTCCGGCATAATGGCCAGTCGCAATGAAATCGCAGTTATACTCATCAGCTAACGCTATGATGCTGGGAAACTTCATTACAGGATTACAAAGAACACAAGGATTTGGAGTTTCTCCGAGACGCCATGCTTCAACAAACGGGGCTAGTACTTTGTCTGCAAATTCTG
>JAQWBU010000142.1 GCA_028706195.1 Eubacteriales bacterium | reverse complement strand
CAGCTACAGATTTTTTTGATATAGTCACAGACACTTGTCTTCAGAATTTCCGAAATAAAAAAGAAATTGAAGCCATCGACTTATCATTGGAGATTATGAGTATAGAAGGCTTTCCGATGCATGCTCCTGTGCATCACTATCTGGTGCCGGCAGTGTTGTTGACCGCGTCCAGAAAATCACAGGGTCAGAGTGTAGAGGTTTTAAAACGTGATCTGGAGGCGGCATTAGAGCGAGCTCGGCAAGTTCCGGGCGGCTCCTGCGGCTTTTTTGGAGCCTGCGGGGCCTGTGTTGGATGTGGTATCTTCTTTAGTTTGATTACGGATTCTTCACCTTACAGCACAAAGACCTGGTCATTATCAAATAAAGCTACGGCTATGGCCCTCGAAGCTATTTCCGATTTCGAAGGCCCCCGTTGCTGCAAACGTTGCACCTGGCTCTCCTTGCTTAGCGCAAGAAGTTTGATTGAGAAGAAACTGAAACTGGAATTGCCTTGGACAAACAGGGATGAAATTCGCTGCAGGTTTCACGAACAGAATAATGAGTGTATCAGCGCACAATGCCCCTTTTATCCTGTGGAGGATTAAGTAAATGAGTATAGTTAAAATAAAAGTACCGGTGTTCGCATATCCACACAAGAGCGCGGATAAACCCTGCCCATGTCAAGACAGACCGGTGGAATTAACTCACAAAGTTTCGCAGATATTTTGGCAGGCAGCGGATGGGAGCGATGTAAAGAAAGACGAACCTATAGCGGATCTGGAATGCGAGAAAAAGACTTTGGAATTGCTCTCCCCGGCGAGTGGTACACTTGAATATGTGGTGGAAGACGGAGACGAAGTCAATATTAACACCGTGTTAGGGATAATACATTAATTTAGAAAGAATATTATGACAAAAGCAAACGATAAGACGGTCAAAAATGAAACGATTGAAGTTTATTTAGTTGGCGGCTTTCTTGGTTCCGGTAAAACAACATTTTTGAGACAATTGATGATGCAATTAGGGAATCAGAAGCTGGGATTACTGGTTAATGAGTTTGGAAGTATCGGTATTGATGCTCCACTGCTGATGGATGACGAAGTTAAATTGGTGGAAATCAATGATGGCTCTATTTTCTGCGCCTGTGTCGGGCACGGATTTTCCAAGACATTGAAAGCTTTCAGCGAGCAGCCCATTGATGTTCTCCTGATAGAAAGTTCGGGCATGGCAGATCCATCAAGCATGAATAAAATTTTGCATGATATGACTCCGTATCTGGCTCGACCATTCGATTATCGCGGACTTGTAACTTTGGTCGATGCTTCAAATTTACTGGATTATCTCGATGTTCTCTTGCCACTTCAGAACCAGATAGCTGCAGCTGACCTGATATTACTTAATAAAATTGATCTCGTAAATGAAAATACTCTGGCTGAAATTCACGAGACAATCAGAGAGTACCAGGACGAAGCAACGATTGTGAATACTGAGTACGGCAGCATCAGTCTGGAAGATTTACGTTCTCTTATGAAGAATCGTGGCCGCATAAGTCCCAGTTACAATACTCCTGAAAATCGTCCGGAATCGTGGGTTGTAATAATATCTGAAAAGCAAACACTGGAAGGTATGGAAGCCTTTTCAAAAGCTTTAGCTCATGATTCGTGGCGAATTAAAGGTTTTGTGCAACAGACTGACAATACATGGTTGCATGTTGATTCAAGCGCAAAGCATATAGTAGTGAAACCATTGACAAGTGAAGTCCCGGCTTCTTTCGATCAGGGTCGGCTTGTCATAATTGGCGCAAAACAAGCTGTGGGCAAGTTTAAAGAGAAAATAAAAGTCGCCTGGCAGAAGACTGCGCAAGGCGACATTGAACTGAGCTATTAAATGTAGTTTACTAGCCGTTATTGTCCTCTTCATCAACGAAACAAATGCTGGAAGGTCTGGGAAGCCCCAAGCCTGACTCAGCCTCTATTGCCTTAATGATTCCTACAATGCAAGGGCAACTGGCATGAGGGGGGAATTTGTTTTCCGGATCCTGCGCCCAGCGAGAGTATGGATCCGTCCCCGGTTTGGCCAAACAAACTTTAATCGGATTCACTTCAGAACCCACCGCATCCGCCATAGCTTGTACTTCCGGACACAGTGAATCTACTTTTACATTCACTTTGCGTTTGTTGCCTTCACCATCTACTTCAACGACAGTAGTAAAGCGACAGGCACCTGGTTCGATAATTAGTTTTTTCATTTTGTATCACCTTCGTTCTGCTCACATCTTAACATTTTCTTGCAGCAGAGATTAAAAATCATTAGAATGAATATCTGTTTAAATTCTACAAATAATGTTTAAGGTGCAGAATTTAGATTTTCGAGCAGATTAAATTAACAATACAGGAGAAATTAATGCCTAGATTCATTTATTCAGTTGGTTCAAGCAAAAAAACAGTAGAGGTTGAATTGAACAAAACTATCCTCGAAATCATGCAGGAATTGGGGCTTGACATATCGTTTCCCTGTAATGGAAAACATAGTTGTGGAAAATGCAAGGTTCTGGCTCGAGGTGAGTTGAGTCCGATGAGTGACGTCGAGCGACGCATGCTGGGGGATCAAGCCCCAAAAGATATGCGCCTTGCTTGTTTTACCCGTATTTTGGGAGATGTTGAAGTCGATCTGCCGGATAGCAAGCATGACGACCAGATAGCTCTTCGTTTCTCGATCATGATGAAAACGCTCGATCCCAACTATGACGGTGATTACGGTTTTGCTGTGGATATCGGAACAACAACAGTAGTCGCTTATCTCTTTGTAAAAGACAGTCTCTGGGCTCTTGCTTACGATGGCCATCGCAATCTGCAACAACGCTTTGGCGCAGATGTGCTATCCCGTATCGATTACGCCAATCGAAACGGAGTTGAACCATTAACGAAGTCGATTCGCAGCCAATTGTCAGAACTGTTTCTGGAGCTCTGTGAAACATCTAATATTTCTCCTGAGAAAATTGAGAAAGCTGTAATTGCCGGCAATTCAGTCATGCTGCACCTTCTTGATGGTTTGGATCCTCGCTCTTTGGCAGAAGCTCCTTTTAATATGGTTTCGGAATTTGGAGAATATGCTGACTGGCAGATAGAAGGTTTTGAACAAATGGAAACCTATCTTCCGAGATGTATAGCAGCTTACGTTGGAGCGGACATCACCTGCAGCATGCTTGCAGCAGATCTTCCGAACTTAAGTGATGGCACCATTTTGGTTGATATCGGTACAAATGGAGAAATGGCATTGAAAGCTGACGGCAAGCTATTATGCTGCTCTACCGCAGCCGGTCCAGCCTTTGAAGGCGCTGGCATTTCAAGCGGTATGTCGGCTAAGCCCGGGGCAATCTCCAAGGTATGGGCTGAAAACGGCAAGATGTATTATGAAACTATAGATAATGAGGAAGCGAGAGGCGTCTGCGGTTCGGGCTTGATTGATGCCGTCAGTGTCGCAAATGAACTGGGCATAATTAATACGCGCGGCAAGATCGTGCTTGGGGATGGCAGCGATTTTATGATTGGGGACAGCGGTATCAAACTGACCCAGAAAGATATTCGTCAGCTGCAGATGGCAAAAGCCGCAATCAGAGCGGGACGTGATACAAATGTGG
>JAQWBU010000141.1 GCA_028706195.1 Eubacteriales bacterium | reverse complement strand
AGCAGAAGATCAAATTTCTCACGGTAGGCTTCCTGCCAATCCGTAGCGAGCTGATCTTGTCTCGCAGCGTCCAAAAGTGAATACTGCAGAGCAAGCAGCTTATCCAGTACCTCATCCAGGAGACTGGCTGAGCTTTCTTCATCCAAAAGTGAATAAGCGGGTTCCAGCAGCGGCTGTCCGCTGTCATCTTTAAGTTCAGCCAGATAGTCGCCCAGAAGTCGGTTGCAGAAGGAGTGAATTGTGGAGATTTGTGTCTGCGGGAAATTACGCAGCAAGGCGTCCAGATGATCGATTTCCTCCTCCGTCTGAGCTTCATGCCGCGCCTTGAGCAGACGGGCTTCAATTTTGTTTCGCATTTGCTTGGCGGCCAGATCGGTGAAGGTCATGACGAGGACACGTGATAAATCCACATCGCCATTAACCGCGCGTGAAATAATGCGTTCTGCCAATACCGTTGTTTTGCCGGAACCGGCAGCAGCCGAAACCAGGAGGTTAGCTCTTGCGGAAAATTCGATGGCCGCAGCTTGTTCAGATGTCCAGGAAAAATCGCTCATATCTCCACCATTAGCAGTCTTTCTGTTACTTTAGCATACTATTTTATTACTTCCTTCAATAGTTGTTAGAATGTAGGAGCATAATTAGACTGTTAGTTAATATGTGCAGAAAGTGTTGAGCGAGCCCGCTAAATGATGTGGAGGAATGAATTATGATCATAGTTGAAGCAGAAGGATTGGCCTGTCCATTTCCGGTAATTGAGGCGAAAAAAGCCTTGCGTAGTTCCGGATCTGAGGATGTCCTGCTGCGGGTGGATAATGAAGTCGCAGTGGGAAATCTGAAGAGGCTGGCAACATCCATGCAGCGGGAATACTCGGTAAAGGAACTGTCTGCTGAACTCTTTGAAGTGACGATCAAGGGCGAAACAGAGGGAGCCGCTGAAGCTTCGGCGAAAACTGCGGCCGTACTGGCCGAAACGGATTCTGAATATATTGTTCAAATCAGCAGTAATCATATGGGCGCGGGCAATGACGAACTGGGAGCTATTCTGATGAAAAGCTTCATTTATTCTTTGACCGAGCAGGACCGTCTGCCGGTGGCTCTTGTCTTTTATAACACAGGAGTCGAGCTGACTTGTGAAGGATCAGCTGTCCTGGAAGATCTGAAAACTCTGGAAAAGGCAGGAGTCAGTCTTTTATCCTGTGGACTTTGCCTGGATTTTCTGAAACTTAAAGAGAAACTGCTGATCGGTGAAATTACCAACATGTACAGGATTGCTGAATTGATCCGCACTTATCGCACAGCGCGTCCCTGATAGAAAGCTGCAGGTAGTCTCGTGAAAAATCGTTTACAGATTCCGGATTTTATGCTGGCTTCCTTTGATTCCTCGCATGATGCCATGCATTCAGAAGAAGCGAGCAAAGCAGCAGGCATCAAAGCCCGCTTAATTCCCACGCCAGAACTTGTCAAAGCAGGTTGCGGCCTTTCTTTGCGGATGGAACCGAAAGTAGCCGCAGATATTGCCAGGCTGCTGAATGAAGAAGGGGTGAAAGTTTCACATTGGATCCTGTCTACTACCATTGACGGTGTGCGGCAGTTTATTGCGCAGGACTCGCCTCTGAAAGCAAAGGATCAGGACAAGTGATTTATCTGGATAATGCAGCTAGCAGCGCGATCAAACCGGACAGTGTGAAGAAAGCTCTCTGTCAGGCTGTTATGCGCGACGATCTGGGTAATGCCGGCCGTGGCGCCCACGAGAGTTCTTTGCGCGCTCTGCAGGAGCTTGAAGCCGCCCGCAGCGCTGTGGCTGAATTCTTTGGAGCCGAAGACTCCCAAGTGGCTTTCACGGCTAACGCCACCATGTCGCTGAATCTGCTCCTGAAGTCTTTGCTGAAAGCGGGAGACCATGTGATCAGCACATGCAGCGAGCACAATTCCGTCTTGCGTCCGCTCTATCAGCTGGAGGAAGAGGGTGTTGCTCTCAGCTTCGCCGCTCTGAAAGATTATTCATTTCAGGTAGATGTTGATTCTTTTCAGCAGCTTTTGCGTCCAAATACTAGAGCTGTAGTAGTTAATCATGCTTCCAACGTAACGGGCGAAGTAATTGATCTTGCCGCTTGCGCTCGGTTTTGTCGTGCCCACGATTTGCTTCTGATTCTTGATGCGGCACAAAGCGCCGGAGAATTTTCCATTGATATGGAAGCAGATGCCATCGACGCTCTCTGCTTTACCGGGCACAAATCCCTCTATGGCCCCGGAGGTACCGGTGGCATTGTCCTGGGGAGCCGCATGGCGGATGTTCCTCTCAAGGCAGTATTCTCCGGAGGCAGCGGCGTCCGATCCTTTGATAAAACACATCCGGCTGAGATGCCGGCCTTGTTTGAAAGTGGAACGGCCAACGTGCTCGGCCTGATCGGCCTGCATGCCGGAGTAAAATATCTGCAAAAGATGGACCTGAGCGAGGTGGAAGCCCGGCTGAAGAAGCTGACACGCCGTTTCTACGAGGGTGTTAAAGATCTACCCGCTATCAAGATATACGGAGATTTCTCTGATCCAAAGAGAAGAAGAGCGCCGATCGTGGCGCTGAATGTCGCTGATATGCCGGCCGGGGTCATCAGCGATATCCTGGCCACCGATTTCGATATTGCTACTCGTCCCGGAGCCCACTGCGCACCTTTGATGCATCAGGCGCTGGGGACTTCTGATCAGGGTATTGTTCGCTTCAGTTTTTCCACTATGAATTCGGAAGCTGATATTGACAAAGCTGTTGCAGCAGTCAGAGAAATTAGTCAGTCGCTGATCTGAAGCGAAATTCAGTATTTCCCTTCCAAGCCTTTATGTTACTTTTAATTATGCTCTTCTTAAGATAGAATATTTGTTGTCGTAAATGGAAGCAGATGGGTGCTGGTGTGCCCTGCGGTCTTCAAAACCGTTGTGGGGGGTTAGGAGCTTCCCGGGTGAGTTCGATTCTCACATGCTTCCGCCATCTGACAGTGTCAAAAGGAGAGGCTCAATGGAACGTTTTACAGGAACAACCTCCAGAGGCATCCGTACCCCAATCATTCGCGACGGTGACAATTTATGCGAAATTGTGGTCGATAGCGTCATACGTGCGTCTGAAGCGGAGAAATTTGATCTTCATGATCGCGATGTTATCGCGATCACTGAATCCGTTGTCGCGCGGGCTGAAGGCAACTACGTCAGCTGTGATGATATCGCCTTTGATATTCAAAGCCATTTCCCTGGCGGTGACATTGGTTTGGTTTTCCCGATTCTGAGCCGAAATCGTTTCTCTCTCATCTTAAAGGGTGTAGCGCGGGGCGCAAAAAAGATTACCCTGCTGCTCAGCTATCCTACAGATGAAGTCGGTAATCCTCTGGTTTCTCTGGAACAACTGGATGAAGTGGGCATTAATCCGCTCAGCGATATCCTGACGGAGTCACGTTTCAAACAACTTTTTGGCGATTATAAGCATCCATACACAGGAATTGACTACCTGACTTATTACAGGGAAATAATTGAAGCGGAAAAATGCGAAGCTGAGATTATTCTGGCGAATGATCCGCGCGCTATTTTGAATTACTCACGGGACATTCTGGTCTGTGATATTCATAATCGCGAACGCAGCAAAAAAG
>JAQWBU010000027.1 GCA_028706195.1 Eubacteriales bacterium | reverse complement strand
CCGTCACCGCCTGAGCCGGCATCGTGAAGCTGGTGCTTGACTCAGCAGCGTTGGCAAAACTCACACCATCCGCTGTAGTCCACTGATCAAACTCCTTGCCCGCAGGTGCGGTGTCTGCAGTGATATTCACTGTGGTACCTTCAGCATAGTCACCGCCGCCTGTACCGTTGACAACTGTCACGGGGTAAGTAACAGGAATCGTTTCCTCAAATGCGTATAAATACCTGTCAGCAGCGGTATATGATGTCGAAGAAGTGAAGATTCCTGCAACTGTTGTCGGAGGTTCTGCAGGGCCGACCATGACAGTAATTTTTTTACCTGCAGTAGGAGAAATCATCATAGGAACCGCAGTACCAGCCGTACCAGCACCAATGCTTGTGGCTTCAACGCCACCGGCAGCATTAATTATGCCGCCTCCAATGCTTATGTTGTTGCCTGATGCACCATAACCGCCACCGATGCCTGCGGCATATGATCCTCCGGTAGCAGTTACATTTCCACCGTTTATATTAATGATGTTAACTGATCCGCCATAACCGCCACCGATGCCTGCTCCGCCGTAACCACCAGAAGCCGATACCGTACCACCATTTATGTTAATGTTGTAGCCGGAGGCAAAATCACCGCCGCCGATGCCTGCAGCAAATAACCCTCCGGTAGCGGTTACATTTCCGCCGTTTATATTAATGTTGCTGCCTGATCCGGAATTACCGCCGCCGATGCCTGCAGCAGAATCTCCGCCGATAGCAACTATCGTGCCGCCATTGATAAAGATATTGCCTGCAGAGTAACCATCGGTGGCTCCGATACCTGCAGAGTCTAAACCACCAACAGCTCTTAATGAACCGCTGCCTTCAATAGTCAACGTTCCTACGTTGACACCACTGCCATTCTTTATTAAGCCGGCATACATTCGACTTTGTAGACTATTATTTCCGACTAAGTTGATATGTACGTTTCCGCTTGAGTTATCGGATATAACAAAGGTAAGATAATCATTGATAATATTTACATTCGCCAAAGTAATATTGGGACTAACCCCTGATGATAAAATAATGCTGTTTGCTGTCACTTTGCCAGTGCCATATATATTGTAGTTACCATTATCGGTAATAGTCACCGAGGATTCTTCAATATTGCAGTTTGATGAGTTACTAAAAGATTCGTATGAGTGAAAATACCGGTCAGTCCGGGTATATGGAGTTGTACTGCTGAAGGTTCCGACAATAGATTCCAGTGGATCTGTATTACCGGCAGTAACCGTTATTTGCTTGCCTTCTGCGGGAACGATCATAATGTTTGATGCAGGATCATCACTTTCGAAGCCGACACCGATAGCTGCTGCAAAATTTCCGGCAGCATATACTGTTCCGCCGCCAATCGTGATGTTGCTGGCGGCACCCATATAATAGCCGCCACCTATCCCGGCCGCATATTGACCACCGATAGCATTAACCGTGCCGTCGTTAATTGTTATATCACTGCCTGCTCTTGCATAACCACCGCCGATTCCTGCTCCGTATTCACCTCCATTAGCGTTTACCGTGCCGCCGTTGATTGTTATCTTACTGCCGACTTCCTGCCTGCCGCCGCCGATTCCTGCTCCATTTTCGCCACCGGTGGCATTTACTGTTCCGCCATTGATAATTATATCGCTGCCGGTGCCTAAAAATCCGCCGCCGATACCGGCACCTTGAGCGCCGCCGGCAGAATTTATCGTGCCTCCATTGATTATGATATTTCTGCCGGAACCCAGATCTCCGCCGCCAATCCCTGCAGACCACATTCCACCTGTAGCTGTCAATGAACCTGTACCTTCAATGGTCAGTGTTCCGACTATTTCGTTGTTTCCGTTTTTCTGTAAACCGGCGAAATTCGCTGCACTAATAAGTGTATTCGCTCCAACAAGGGTTAAATCAACATTACCGCTGGAGTCATTTTCGATAAGAAAAGCACAACCGCCGCTTGAAATATTAACTTTCTCCAAAGTAATGTCTGGGCTCGCCCCTGCACTTACCCTGATGTAGTTGCTCGTGGTTGTGCCTGTGATGATGTAAATGCCATCATCTCCGATGGTAATCGGTCCAGTACTAATATCATGGGTTATGGGTACCGCTGCTGCAGCCACAACTGGATAAAGCACTATCACCATCGCCAAGACCATCAGGACAGCCAGAAAACGTTTTGCTTTCATTTTTATTCCTCCTTAAAATGGCTTTGGTACGCGCCGATGGATTTTAGGAATCCAAACACCATTCCACAATCAGCATAAAATTTCACATGCCACGGAGGAAGTTACTTTTTAACATCAAAAAGTAACTTTTTAAAGATCTAAATATTATTAAAGTATATATTTTTCGAGATCATTTCGATTGGATATAAACAACTTGCCATAAACCACATGCATAATATTCTTGACTCTTCCTACCGAAATATGATGTTGTCTGGCAATCTGAGAATAAGGCGTATGCTGTGCAACCGAGCGGGCAATATGATACTCCCTGAGGGTTAGAATCAGCGTAATGTTTTCTTTTGTAAACTGATTGTGGAAAATGATCCATTTGTCAAAGGTTTTCTCCCATTGGCTGAGCACCTCTTGATATAAATCAGGATACTCCTGTTCCAGACATTGCTCCATAAGTCCGCCCAGGGTTGCCACGTTTTCTGCAAAGGGAGTTATGAAACCGTGAGGAAATCCAAGTCGCATGGCTTCCAGCAAATACTTTCTGGCATCGTCCTCATATCCAAGTTCGCGGCAGGCAATTGCGCAGCAAATTCTTAAATACAGACTGTTGTGACTGATTCCGCCCTCCGTTTCACAAAAACCCAGTGTGGTTTGGGCAACAGCCAGCATCGACTCATAATGCTTATTGCATTGAAAATATTTTGCCCTTAAATATTGGGCAAAGGGTATCTGCTGTGCAGGTAAATAACTGAAATCACCTACTTTAAGCCAATCGAAGACCATGTCCGGAGCAAAACAACTTGTGGCAGCAGTGCAAAGTGCCAGTTCAGCCATAGCTGCACTAAGGCTGCCCGGATAAATCGCTCTGCGGGCAAGAAGGTAAGCTTCGATTTGTTTATAGTGTTGATAATCTCCGGAACTGATAGCTGTCGCTATCCCTATCGTGCTGCCAAGGATCCGCGCTGCATCATCCCCTGCGGTCTGCTCGAATAAACGCATAGCTGTCTTAAAATTACCCCGCAGATAGGTCAGCATTGCCTCGTGTTGCCGCCGGGTTCGTACATCCTGCACGATGTTTAGAATTTCTTCTGGATTATGCACAGGCATTGGCTGTGAGGAAGATAGGATTAATTGGGACAATTCAGAGTCCAGTGAGTGATGGGGATTTTCTCTAATACGAAGATCATGAGGCTTAGTCACATCACAGGGCAACAGCCACACTCCGCTGTGTTTTACTGCACCGGGTATCCGGCCTGCTGACAGCAAACGCTCAACCTGCCTCAGAGAGACATCCCATTTGTCGGCTGCTTCTACGGCCGATATGTATTCCACAACTACCAGCCTCCGCGATTATTATCACTTTCTATTATAGTCGTTTGTACGACCTTTGCTTATTGTTTGTAACAATTAGCTTAAAGACCATAAATTGCCGGATAAGGGATATGTAAAGAATAAAATCCACATTGTTCTATGTACGGCGAAGCATTTCCAGTGTGGTTCTGGCCATGAAAAACCTGCGATGAGCGTTTTGCACACCGCAGGTGTGGTGCGGATAACAGGACTCGAACCTGCACGGTTTCCCACTGGAACCTAAATCCAGCGTGTCTGCCAATTCCACCATATCCGCGGGACTATTGTATTGTACCGTTTATCAGCTATTCGTCAAGTTTAAGGACGCTCATAAAAGCTTCCTGTGGAATCTCTACACTGCCGACCTGGCGCATGCGTTTTTTACCTTCCTTCTGCTTCTCCAGAAGTTTCTTTTTACGAGAAATATCGCCACCATAACATTTGGCTGTTACATCCTTGCGATAGGCGCGCACTGTCTCTCGGGCAACAATTTTGCCGCCGATAGCTGCTTGAATAGGTATTTCGAACTGATGGCGCGGAATATTTTCCTGTAGATTTTCCGTCATTTTGCGGCCGCGGGCATAAGCATGATCCCGGTGCACAATGAAGGTTAAGGCATCCACCGCTTCGTTGTTGATTAAAATATCAAGTTTGACCAGATCTGAAGGCTCGTAACCTTTCAATTCATAATCCAATGAGGCATAACCTTTAGAACGTGATTTCAAGGCGTCGAAGAAATCGTATATGATTTCGTTCAGCGGCAGGTCAAAATGCAGGTTTACACGTTTTTCATCGAGATATTCAGTGTTGACATAAATACCTCTGCGCTCGTGGCAAAGGGCCATAATATTTCCGATATATTCGGTAGGAGTCATGATGGAAGCGCGGACAATCGGTTCTTCAATGCTCTCAATTTCCTCTACCGGAGGCATATTGGTCGGATTGTCCAGATTAATGGTTTCGCCTGATGTGAGGTTCAGTTTATAGACAACAGAGGGCGCTGTGCTGATCAGATCCAGATCAAATTCGCGTTCCAGACGTTCCTGTACAATCTCATAATGGAGCAGCCCCAGAAAGCCGCAGCGGAAGCCAAAACCAAGTGCTGCTGATGTTTCCGGTTCAAAAGACAAAGCGGCGTCGTTCAGCTGCAGTTTCTCTAGCGCGTCCCTCAGATCGGGATAGTCGCCGCCATCGACAGGGTACATGCCGCAGTAAACCATTTGCTGCACAGGTTTATAGCCCGGCAAAGGTTCTGTGGCTGGGTTCTCGACTGTTGTTATAGTCTCTCCCACGGCCGTATCGCGCACGTTTTTTATACTGGCCACGACGTAGCCGACATCACCTGCGCTGAGGCTATCAACAGTGCTATAACTTCCGGGCAGAAAGGTGCCCAGTTCGGTCACGATGAACTTTTTGCCACTGTGCATCATCTTGATCTCATCGCCTTCAGAGATCTTGCCGTCCTGAACATTGACATGCACGATTACACCCCGATAGGTATCGTATTCTGAATCAAAGACGAGAGCCCGCAGAGGCTTGCTGTCATCAGCCTCCGGAGGTGGCAGCTTGTTAGCAATCGCCTCAAGGACTGCGTCGATATTTATGTCGTTTTTGGCAGAGATCAGGGGAGCGTCCGCGGCATCTATGCCCAGCACATCTTCGATTTCCTGACGCACTTCTTCCGGACGGGCAGTTTTAAGATCAATCTTATTGATCACCGGGAGGATTTCGAGGTCAGCATCCACTGCCAAATAGGCATTGGCCAGAGTTTGAGCTTCCACTCCCTGCGAAGCGTCAACGACTAAAATGGCGCCGTCACAGGCAGCCAGAGAGCGGGAAACTTCATAATTAAAGTCAACATGCCCGGGCGTATCGATCAAATTGTAAATGTACATCTCACCCGACTTTGACTTATAAAGCATGCGTACAGCACGTGCCTTAATTGTAATGCCGCGCTCTCGTTCCAGATCCATATTATCCAGAACCTGTTCGTGCATTTCCCGGGAAGTCAGGGCACCGGTATGCTCGATCAAACGATCAGCCAAAGTAGATTTGCCGTGATCTATGTGAGCTATAATGCTGAAATTTCTAATATGTGAAGGTGGAATTTTTTCCATCTTATCCTCTCTAATTCCAATATCTGTTTGGGTTCAAACGTAGTAAATATATTATGGCTTGCCGAATCGGTCAAAGGGATAAAAACGAATCCAGACACGCCCGACAAGATCTTCTTCGTTAACGGGACCGAAATGCCGGCTGTCATAGCTGTCTGCGCGGTTATCACCCATGAGGAAGTACTCGTCTTCGCCCAAGGTCACTTCAAAGGAAGAATTAGTCGGAGCATTAGTCTTAACGTCATCGCTCAGGTAAGGCTCTTCTAATTCCACACCGTTAATATAAACCTCTCCCTCTTCGATTGTGATCTTATCGCCGGGAAGGCCGATTAGCCTCTTGATGATAACCACCGGTTTACCGTCATCTGTCTGTCCGTCGGTTCTGGCTGTGACCAACTCAGTGCGATCATAATCGTTCCAAATATGAGACAACTTCTCAACAAAGAGTTCATCACTTGCGATCAGGGTGGGTTCCATCGATTGGCCTACAACCGTATTGCGCTGCATAACGAAGCGTGTAAAGAGAAGAGCCAGAACTATGCAAATCGCCAGAGTCAGGAGAAAGTTTAGAACGCTTTTTAAGCGGGAGACAGGTTTAGCTTCTTCCGTACTTGCCATTTCATCATCACTTCCTAAGCCAAGGCTTATTTTCAAAGCAGTATCCAGCTTGCTTTCCTGGCCAAAAGCCTCATTCAGAGTTTGATCTGCCTCTTCACCCTGTAAAACCTGGGTGGAGTCCATGGGTTTAGCGTGAGCCTTCAGGTCTGATGAACGAATTTTATTCTTCTTCGCGTCCGCCTCAGATTCTGTCTCTATATGATTATTTTCTCTCTTCTCCATCTCTTGCATCCAGATCAGCTTTCTACAATTCTAATACCTAATTCTGCTAATTGTTCTTCTGAGACAGAAGCAGGGGCTTTTGTCATTAAGCAACTGGAGTTTTGCACTTTGGGGAAAGCAATTACTTCACGAATATTGTCTTCGCCCACCAAAAGCATTACAAGCCGGTCCAGACCATAAGCCAGGCCACCGTGTGGAGGCACTCCATATTGAAAGGCGTCCAGAAGGAAGCCGAAGCGGTGCTGATATTCCTCCTCACTGAAGCCAAGCAAGGAGAAAATTTTCTTCTGCAAGTCCTGCTCGTGAATACGGATGCTGCCGCCGCCTAGCTCCGTACCGTTTAAAATAATATCGTAGCTGCGTGAACGCACGGCAGCAGGGTTTGATTCCAGCAAATGATAGTCCTCTTCGAGCGGAGCAGTAAAGGGATGATGCTTGGATACATAACGCTCTTCCTCTTCATCCCACTCAAAAAGCGGAAACTCTGTAACCCAGCAGAAGCGAAAGCTATCTTCATCAATAAGATTGCGGCGCCTGGCCACTTCGTTGCGCAAAGTTCCCAGAATCTCAAGGCAGGTATTGCTATCGGAATCCGAGATAAAGAGCAGTTGAGCTGTATCATCGGCATCGGCACGGCGCAGACAGGCTCTGATGAAATCTTCATCGATAAATTTCCTGATCGAGCCTTTAATCTCACAATCAACTAGTGAAGCCCAGGCCAGACCTTTGGCTGCCGAGTTGCTCTGAAGATAAGAATTCAGATCATCCAACTCCCGCCGGCTCATATCGTTTCCTTCCGGCACAGCGATGTAGCCGACCATGCCGCCGTCTTCAAGTGCTGAAGTAAAAACTTTAAATTCAGTCTGCACTGCTAAATCACTTGCGTCCTGAATTTCCATGCTGAAACGCAGATCCGGTTTATCGGAGCCGAAACGTGACATGGCTTCATGCCAGGTCATTCGCTCCAGAGGAAGTTTCAGATCATAAGCATCGAATTTTTTCATCAGATAAGCAAGGAAACGCTCATTCACATCAATTATATCGTCTTCACCGATGAAGCTCATTTCCATATCGATCTGTGTGAATTCAGGCTGCCGGTCCGCCCGCAGGTCTTCGTCGCGATAACAACGCGCAATCTGCATGTATTTGTCATAACCCCCAAGCATCAGCAGTTGCTTGAAAATTTGCGGTGACTGGGGCAAAGCAAAAAACTTGCCCGGATGAACTCGAGAAGGTACTAAATAGTCACGCGCACCTTCCGGTGTACTTTTGATCAAAGTCGGAGTCTCAATGTCGAGAAAGCCCTCACTGTCAAAAAAGTCACGCACTATTTTGCTGATACGATGACGTGCGGACAGCTTTCTTTGCATATCCGGCCTCCGCAAATCCAGGAAGCGATTCTCCAAACGCAGAGATTCCTTAACATCAATGTTTTCTTCAATGTAAAAAGGCGGAGTCTTAGCCTTGGAGAATATTCGCAACTCTGAAGCATGCAGCTCAAAAGCACCTGTCTTCATATCAGGATTTTCATCCTGACGACGCCGCAAAACACCGCGGCAGCCGACAACAAATTCGCCTCTGACTGTAGCAGCTTTCTCTCTGGCTTCAGCAGGAGAATCGTCATCAATTACTATTTGCACTTCACCCGAAATGTCACGCAAAGTAATAAAAATCAAGCCTCCCAGATCTCGCTGCTTGTGGCACCACCCCATCAGGGTCAGTTCCTTGCCCAGCTGATTTTCATTTACTTCACCACAGCGGCAGTCGCGCCGCCACTTACCCATCGATTCACTCACAGTAAATTCTCCTAATATTAAAAACGTTAATTAATTCTACTATTTATATGACGCAGATATGCATCATTTTATTACTTTTCTCTGGCTTTTAACAAATAATCAGCCAAGTCATCTACAGCCACTGTGTGCTCAACTCCATCAGACAGACGTTTAAGCAAAAACTGCTTACTTTCAAGTTCTTCGGCTCCAAAAACCAGCATGTATTGAGCGGAACTGCGATCAGCTTGTTTCATCTGCGCTTTCAGGGAGCGCTCCATCACATCAGTTTGCACAATCAGACCCGATCGGATCATTTTCTGAGCCAAAGCCAATGCGGAAACGGCCGTATCGGGGAAAGAAATTATGAATAGATCCAGCGGCGCAAGTGGAGGAAACTCAACTTCCTGAGCTTCTATCTCCAAAAGCAGCCTTTCTATTCCCATAGCGAAACCTACAGCAGGCGTATGTTTCCCGCCCAGGATTTCCACCAGACCGTCATAACGGCCACCACCGCAGATCGATCCCTGAGTACCCACGTGTGTGGAAACATATTCAAAGACGGTACGAGTGTAATAATCGAGCCCGCGCACCATGCTTCTATTCACGTTGTAGGTGATGTCCAACTCATCCAAAGCCAGCTTCACTTTGGCAAAATGTTCATCACAAGCGCCGCAGAGATAATCCAGCTGTGAAGGAGCAGTAGCTATGAATGGCTGACAAGTTTCTACTTTACAGTCAAGAATTCGCAGAGGATTGATCTCGAAACGTTCTTGACAGTCCGCACACATCTTGTCCAGATCTGCCTCAAAATGAGCACGCAAGGCAGTTATGAAGTCCGGCCTGCACTCCGGACAGCCAATACTGCCTAATTCCAATTGCCTTTCAGATAAGCCCAGCTCTGTGAAAAAAGTATCCAGTACAGCAATTATTTCCGCATCAGCATAAGCACTGGAGCTGCCGAATATTTCACAGCCAAGCTGCCAGAATTCACGGTAGCGACCTTTTTGCATTTTCTCGTAACGAAAAAAGGACATATCGTAATAGAGTTTAACCGGTGATGGCAATGAAGCCATACCGTTTTCTATATAAGCGCGGGCGATTCCAGCTGTACCCTCCGGTCTCAAAGTCATACTGCGTCCCGCTTTATCATCAAAGGTATACATCTCTTTGCGCACTATATCCGTAGAATCACCTACACCGCGGGCGAACAATTCGGTTTTCTCAAAAGTCGGTGTTCTTATCTCGCCGTAACCGTAGCGTTCACAGACTGAGGCAAATAAATTTTCCACCGCATGCCAGCGTGAAATCTCATCCGGCAAAATGTCTTTAGTTCCCCTTGGTGCTGTAATATTCATCTGTCTGATCCTTCCCTGATATACTGTCTTTTCACCGCAACATTCTACCATAAGCGGCTCCCGCAATTATCTTAACCATGCTGATCGAGACGCTCGGGGCATTTGTAACGAAAATTGCAGCGCAAATGTTCTTAATGTTAGACTTTGCTTACACAAATGCAATCAGCAATTTAAAGGCAGGTAAATTATGGCCGTTCCCGAATCTCTGGAAAATTATTTGGAGAATATATTCATACTAAGTCGCCACCAGTCAATAGTTAAATCAGTTGATCTGGCCAGAGCTATGGAATTTTCAAAGCCAAGTGTCAGCCGCGCAGTTCACATTCTGGAAGATGAAGGTTACATAACGATCGGTGACCATGGAAACCTGTCGCTGACAAAGTCAGGTCATGAAATTGCCAGCAGGGTTTACGAGCGTCATCTCTTCCTGACTGAGTTCTTTAAAGCTTTGGGAGTAAATCCTCAAACTGCTGAACAGGATGCCTGCCAGATTGAGCATGCGATCTCCTCTGAGACTTTTAACCTGATGAAAGAGCATATCAGCCAATTTGTAAAAAATGTTAGCGGAGAAGATAACCCACTGAAACTAACAGCAGAAGATCTGGGGCAGATCGAGGATAAAGTCAATGCGCCTCCTGCGGCTGAAGATCACGAATAGTACCCTTAGCTTCTGAGATAATAGCCTCCGGGAAATATCTATTTCAATTTTTGTTCCTGCTGATAAAAATCCTCCCAGCCTTTGAGAGTATGCATATAATCCCGGTAACTCTTCAAATTTACCTCATTAGGCCGAATTTCATTGAGATCTGACCATCTAAGTGGCCAGGATATAGGGGCTCCCTTACGGCTTCTGAGAGAAAAATTCACTACCGATGTAGCACCTCGCCCGTTACGTACCCAATCTACAAAAACTCTTCCTTTACGATTCACTTTGCGCATGTTATCCGTGTAGCGATCCGGCCATTTTTCAGTCATTGTCTTCGCAATCAATTTGGCAAAATCGCGCACTTTAGTCCAGTCGGCTGAAGGCTTCAGGGGTACTACTACGTGATAACCTTTACCACCGCTGGTTTTAAGATATGAATTCAATTTGCTTGCAGTCAGCAGATCTTTCAAATCTTCGACAGCCTGACGAACATCTTCCAGATCCAGACCTTCATCCGGATCCAGATCAAACACCATCATGTCCGGCTGCTCCATAGTGTCGGTTACGGAGCCCCAACTATGAAACTCAACAGCCCCCATCTGCACAGCCCCCATCAGAGCGGAAGCATCACGGATTACCATCGCTTCGGCGTCTTCTCCGTTGTTTCTCTTAAAGGGAAAAGTATCCATACCGGGAATATTCTGAAACATGTTCTTCTGAAAAAAGCATTCCTCGCCGATGCCGTTAGTACAGCGTATTAAAGTCAGTGGACGATTGGCAAGATAGGGTAATATTTCATCTTTGATTGCCCAGTAATAATCTGCTACGTCCTTTTTGCTAATCTCATCGTCCGGGAAGAGAACTTTATCCGGGGAAGAAAGCCTGATATCTCCATACTGAACAGAGTCAGGATTCTTATCTTCCCGTAATCCCTTAAAAGAAGCCTGGCGCAATAGCCCGTCATTAGTAATCTCTGCGTACTTGATTTCCGCGAGAAGCTTAGGAGTCACATAAGTGATAGTTTCATAATCGCGTTCATCAATATCTTCGATGAAAGGGCTGGTTTTTCGTTCCAAACGATTTAGTTTTTTCACCAAATCTCTTGACGTTTCATCGGAAAAGCCGGTTCCGGCGCGACCATAATACCTTAGTCCTTCTTCCTCATTAAGACCCAGGAGCAGAGAAGAAAGTCCGGTCCTGCTCTTATCTGTTGTAGTATAACCCCCGATCACAAACTCCTGCCTGCGGTCGCATTTGATCTTTAACCAGCTTCCACCGCGTCCTGCACGATACTTTGAATCTGCTCGTTTGGAGATGATGCCCTCCTGCCCTTTGGCACACGCCTGTTCAAAAACCTGCTCTCCCTGCCCCTTCTGATGGAAACTGTAGAGTATTTCCGCGGGGGCGTCTTCAAGCAGCTTTTCCAGTTGTGCTTTTCGACTCAGGAGAGCTTCATCCCTGAGGTCCTGTGAGAGCAGAGCAAGCAGATCAAAGAGGATGTAATGCATCGACACCTTGTCGGGATTTTCCAGAGCGGATTGCAGAGCCTGAAAGTCGCTTTTTCCTTCTTCAGATAAGACAACAATCTCGCCGTCAACTACCAGATTGGGAGGGTTCCACTTGGAAATTGCGGCCGCAATTTTCGGGAACTTGTCGGTCCAGTCGTGTCCGTTGCGAGTAATTAATCTGGGCTGACCATCCTCAACGAAAGCAAGAATTCTGTAACCATCGAACTTTATCTCATGAATCCAGTGATCACCGCGAGGCACATCCTCTGTCAATTTAGCCAGTGCTAAATCAGTTTCTGTGAAGGGCAGCGCTTCTGCGATCTCATCCATTGTGCGCCCGCTTACAGCGGAAGTGTCAAATTTCTCAAATCCACTGTCCTCCTGAACATATTCATCTTTTTCCTTGATTAAAAGCCAATTCTTATCTGTTTCGCCCTCTCTGGGTTTCATACGAACCAGTACCCAGTTACCTTTGAGCCGTTCGCCTTTAAGTTCAAATTTAAGCATGCCTTCGCTTAATCCTTTGTTGACGTCCTCATCGACCGGCACCCACTCACCTTTGTCCCAAATCATGACGGTACCTCCGCCATACTCTTCCTGAGGGATTGTCCCCTCAAAAGAGCTGTAATCAACGGGGTGATCTTCAACCTGAACCGCCAGTCTCTTGTCCTTGGTGTTGTAGCTGGGTCCTTTGGGAACTGCCCAGGACAAGAGAACTCCATCCCATTCCAGGCGGAAATCGTAATGTAATCTGGAAGCTGCGTGCAGCTGCACAACAAAGGTCAGAGCATTTTCTGAAGACTTAAGCTCTCCCGGTGGTTCCGACGTTTTGTTGAAATCTCGTTTTTTGTTATATTTCCCCAATGGCATGCTGACTCACCTCCTGCTACAGGCGCAATTTTGGCTTTGTCTTACTGCGCTTGAGCCTGGTCTGACTTCTGCTTGCTCTCGACTGATTGCTGCAGCAAAGCCATCAAATCAATCACCTTGGACGGCTGCGGCTCCTCTATGGTTTCTTCGTCCGCTAAAGCTTTGCCTGCCGCTTCTTTCTTGGCCCTGAGCCGTGCCATGAGTGCTTCCGAATATTTATCCTTATATTTTCCAGGCTCCCATGCGACGGCCAGCTGATTGATAAGCTCTACCGCCAGTTCCAACTCTTTTTCGCTTGTCTTGACATTCTTTGGGAGCTTTAAGTCTTCCATTCCGCGCAGCTCGGATGCGAAACGAAGGAGGATTAGCGCCAGACCTTCATCGCAGGGAATGATGGCGCAAAGGCTTTGTTTAGTCCTTATGCTTAGCCTGCCTATGGCGATCTGTCCTGTTTTCAGCATGGCATCGCGCAGCAGCACATAAGCTTTCTCGCCGCCCTTATTCGGCACGAGATAGTATGGTTTTTCCAAAAACATGGGACTTAAATCATCTGCATTAATGAAGGCTTCAATTTCGACCGCTTTCGCAGCCTTGGGGTCAGCTTTTTCAAAATCTTCATCTGTGACTATGACATAGGATCCGTCTGGAAACTCGTAGTACTTGACGATATCCGCCCAGGCTACTTCTTCGCCGGTATTGGCATTGATGCGTTGATACTTGATTTTGGCGTGATCGTTTGCATCCATCAGACTGAAAGATAATTCATTTGGCTCCTCTGCTGCCATCAGGCTGACAGGGATGTTAACCAATCCGAAGGAAATACTGCCTTTCCATATAGCTTTCATATTGAGCTCCTATCTTTGCTTGGCAATTAAGCGTGGACGAACGTAAGGTCTTTACACAATAGCGACAAGAGAAGGTATTTGGGGGAGCAAAGGTAACGGTTTTGGAAATCCACGGCGAGCGATAGAAACAGTGGATTTTAGAAATAAAAAAAAGACGACAGTAACATTACTTACCGTCGTCTTTACATGTGGTGGGTGATATGGGACTTGAACCTATGGCCTCCTGCATGTCACGCAGGCACTCTAACCAGCTGAGCTAATCACCCGTATCAAGCTTTGATATCATAACCAAGACTTGAAACTATGTCAACTTTTTTCTTCTTCGATTTCAATTTCCCGATCATTCCCCCTCTGAACTGTGGTCTCAGATGCAGCTCCGGATCGGGCAGGATACCTTCTGGCCGCTCTTTTAACCAGCCTTTTGATCTTCCAGCGGTAATAATAGTAGACCAGCCGATCACGTCGTTTCAGAATGGTGACATCCACGGGAAAGAAGTAACGTGCGCCATCCAGATCAATCAGAACCGGATACAAACTACCCCGCATCATTGTTCCAAGAAAATTAACGATTCCAGCCCCGGCCGAGCTGATTTCCTCAAAATTTTCCATATCAGTAACGAAAATCAGAAAATTCCGATCTGAAGCAGCCTGATCCCAATATTGGTCAATCCAGCGTTCTGCCTGCTTCAGTTTCTGATCCACAATCAGTACATTCAGCATCGGATGATAAAAAACAAAACACCTCTTAAAATAGCGCCGTCCACGCCACGGACTCAGTATTGAGCGCTCACGCTCGAAAACGTATTCAAAATCGTCACTGCGGACTGCATTGTAGTTTTTATCATAGAAGAATTTTTTAATGTCCTCGAGGGGTTCAGGCCACCTCTCCTGCAAATGCTGATAGCTTCGCGGCAGTTTAAAGCGGCGAAGTCTGCCCAGACGGCGCAGGCTCTCAGGACTGCCTGGATCATAACGTTCCAACGCATGATTACTGAAGGCCTGACGCAAGAACAGCAGGAACATGATGGCAAAAATACCCAGCGCTATATAAAAAATGCTGCGCAGCCAACTGACGTCACTCAACTCAGGACGACTGGTCAATTGCACGTAAATAAAATAAAGAGCAGCTGCTAAGATAAGCAGAATGATCAGCTGTGAAATAAGCTCCTTCAGCGAGCTTTTACGCCTCATACACTCTCCCCGCCTTACAATATCCGACCCGGTGCGGATTTATTTGAATTCAACTTCCAGCTCCATCTCGCTGACATGAGAAATCGTTTGGTAAACAGAACAGTACTTCGCCGCCAGATCTGTAGCACGCTTGAAGCGTTCGCTTTGCTCTTCGTTCGCGTCAAAGATAGTCATGATTATCTTTACATGTTCCAGGGTGCTGGGTACCGTCTCCCGCTTGACAGCTTCAGCTGTGAGCTCACAGCCGCTATACTCAAGTTTCATTTTTACTGCAATGTCCAGAAAAGTAGCATACAGACAAGCAAGAAGTGCTCCCAGAAGAAGATTGTACGGCTTCAACTGACCTTCTTTTCGGCCGATCCTCACTGTTCCGTTTTCTGCTGTCAAAACTCCATCAAAATCAGTCCCAAATTCCAGTTTTACAAACTCTTTTTCTTTCATAAAATCCTCTCCCTAACGTCCCTGTAATATTAAAGTAGCCTCCATCTCCTTGCCGTCACGCTCAAATCCAAGCGTCATCGAATCGCCAACGTCAAGTTTGCTCTTAAA
>JAQWBU010000026.1 GCA_028706195.1 Eubacteriales bacterium | reverse complement strand
CTCCACCTGGCTTTTGCCGGATCCTCTGTGTGCCCAAATTTCAGTAGCCATTTTATCCTCCTGACATACCGGTAAGGGTCTCAACAGCCCAACCGGTTCGAACTATGGACAAAATACTCTATCAGAAAAACATATTCTGTTTCATATGTCCGGATCAAATGTGCACTATTTGTTATCCTGTTAATATTATTACTCTAACATTAAATTATTATTAAAGGGCTATTTATTTTATACAATGAAACTACTCTTTCCCACATTAGGATTTATCTCCCTGGCGGTCGGTGCCGTCGGTATTTTTCTGCCGGTTTTGCCGACCACACCTTTCGTCCTCTTAGCAGCCTACCTATTCCGCAAGACACCTTTTGTCTACGACAAAATGATGCAGGTTGACTTTTTCAGAAAACATGTGGAAAATTTCGACAAGCGAGCCGGGCTGGATCGCAAGGTGCAAATTCAAAGCCACACATCCGTGTGGTTGTTTCTCATCATTTCCATCATTTTAGTCGACATACTCTGGCTGAAAATTCTGCTCTTTGCAATTGGCGTGGCTGTTTCATCCTATCTGCGCTATCTGAGCAAGCCTAAATATGAAAGCGAAAATACAGAATAAAAAGGAGAAAATAATGAAATTACATTCCTGGAATGTCAATGGTCTCAGAGCCATCCTCAGGAAAGGTTTTAAGAAAGATTATCTTAAGCCGGAAGATCCCGATATTCTTTGCCTGCAGGAGATTAAAGCGCATGCGGAACAAGTAGACGCGGATTTCGCACCTTACCATGTCTTTGGAAATAGCGCAGACCGCAAGGGTTATTCGGGCACTTTAACACTGACAAAGGAGGAGCCTCTGGCCGTGAGCCGCGGTATCGGTGAAGCTGTCTTTGACGAAGAGGGGCGCGTACTTAATCTTGAATTTCCGAATTTTTATCTGGTAAATGTCTACTCGCCAAACTCAAAAGATCAACTGCAGAGATTGGATGAGCGCATGGTCTTCGAAGATCTCTTTCGCGAATACCTCAGCGATCTAAAGAAAAAGAAGTCCGTCATCGTCTGTGGTGATCTTAACGTCGCTCACACTGAGATTGATCTGAAAAACCCCGACACCAACCGTCGCAGTGCCGGCTTCACCGATGAAGAGCGCGAGAAATTCACTCAGTTGCTGGAGAGTGGTTTCGTTGATACTTTCAGGCACTTTTATCCTGATCTTGAAGATGCTTACACTTGGTGGAGCTATCGTACCAGAGCACGTGAACGTAACGCAGGCTGGAGAATTGATTACTTCCTTACAAGCCCGGATCTGCTTCCGGCAGTGAAAAGTGCAGGCATCCTTGCAGAGGTCATGGGCAGCGATCATTGCCCGGTGGAATTAGTGCTGGATCCTGCAAAATTATCTTAATCAGCTTAATAAAATTCCGTTAAAAAAGCGGAGCCGCCCTAACTATGGCAGCTCCGCTTTTTTTGCTTTAATTATTTGAATTTACTTTATTCTTCTTTAAACTCAGATCCCTCAGAGTCGGTCTGATCCGGCTCCTGTTCGGGCTTTGCTTCATCAGCAAGTTCCGCCAGAGCTTCGGGTTTTTCTTCAGGACCCTTCTTGCTCACGACCAAATGATCAAGTTCTTCATCCAGATCAACATAAGCCAGATCGCCTTCCTGAATGACACCGTCCAGGAGCGCTTCGGAAAAGCGGTCTTCAACTTCAGACTGAATCAGGCGGCGGAGAGGTCTGGCGCCGTATTGGGGCTCGTAGCCCTTGTCTGCCAGCCAGTCTTTGGCTCTGTCGCTGACTTCTGTCATGAGGCCGATATCGGCTACACGTGCAGCGACCTGACCCAACATGATATCAACGATCTGACGCATAACGTCCTTGTCCAGCATGCGGAAGAAAATAATCTCGTCGACACGGTTGAGGAATTCAGGGCTGAAACTGCGACGCAGTTCACCCATGATCTGTTCCCGCGCCTCCTCGTAGGTTCTGCCGCCAAAGGCTTGTGATGCTTTAGATGCGTCAACGCCCAGCGTGTCGTCGGTGGCAAAGCCGATACGAGTGCGGCCGTCTGTCAGGAAGCGGGCACCAATGTTAGAGGTCATGATTATGATGGTGTTCGTGAAGTTCACCACTCTGCCCTGACCGTCTGTCAAGCGGCCATCCTCTAAAATCTGCAGTAAAGCATTTAACACATCCGGGTGGGCTTTTTCAATCTCATCGAAGAGCACCACTGAGTATGGCTGACGACGTACCAGTTCTGTCAGCTGTCCACCTTCCTCATAGCCGACATAGCCGGGAGGAGAACCGATCAGCTTCGAAACATCGAACTTCTCCATGTACTCGGACATGTCTAGCCGAATCATGGCATCTTCGTCGCCGAACATTGCTTCGGCCAAAGCTTTGGCAAGTTCCGTCTTACCTACACCTGTTGAGCCCAGGAAAATAAAGGAACCGGTAGGACGTTTCGGATCTTTAAGTCCCAGACGTCCGCGACGGATAGCCTTCGCTACAGCTGTTACTGCCTCATCCTGCCCTAAAACACGCTTCTTCAGTTCATCTTCCAGATTGCGCAAACGGTCAGCGTCATCTTCTGTCAATTTGCGCACAGGGATATTAGTCCAGCTGGAAACGATATCCGCAATGTGTTCAGCGGTCAAAACCGGCCACTCCGAAGGATCTTCCTGGACTTCAGTGCCTTCCAGCTCGGAGATTTCTTTCTCAATTTTCTCTCGTTTAGTTTTCAATTCGGCGGCCTTCTCGAAATCTTCGCTTTTCACGGCTTCTTCTGTCTCAGTTTCGGCCAGCGCCAATTGCTTTTTTAATTCGTCAATTCGCGATTTCGAGCTGGTGCTGCCGATATTAATCCGCAAGCGGGAAGATGCTTCGTCGATCAGGTCGATAGCTTTATCCGGCAGGAAACGATCCATGATATAGCGGGTGGAAAGTTTCACAGCGTCTTCAATCGCTTCATCGGAAATCTTCACCTTGTGATGATCTTCATAAACCGGTCTCAGTCCAAATAGAATTTGTATTGCTTCGTCTTCGCTCGGTTCGCCTACTGTTACAGGCTGGAAGCGCCGCTCCAGGGCTGAGTCTTTTTCGATATATTTTCTATATTCATCCAGAGTCGTTGCTCCAATAACCTGGACTTCACCGCGCGCCAGCATGGGTTTCAATATGTTGGAGGCATCCATGGAACCTTCTGCGGAACCGGCGCCGACTAAAGTATGCAATTCATCAATAAAGAGAATAACGTCTCCGGCCTCTACCGCCTCGTCAATCCCCTTCTTGAGCCGCTCTTCAAACTCGCCGCGATACTTGGATCCGGCAATCATACCTGTCAGATCCAAAGAAACCAGTCTCTTATCTCTCATGATTTCCGGTACATCGCCACTGATAATTTTCTGAGCAATACCTTCGGCTATGGCTGTTTTACCAACTCCCGGTTCGCCTATAAGCACAGGGTTATTCTTGGTGCGCCGGCAGAGTATCTGCTCGACTCGGTTTATTTCCTGTTCCCGGCCGATGATCGGATCAAAACGTCCTTCTCTGGCCAGTTGAGTCAAATCCGTGCTGAAATTATCAAGGTTTGGTGTATTCGTTTTTTCTTTCTTGCCCGTTGCGGATTCGTTGGAAAATCCACTCTGACTGCGCCCCATGTCGCCGCCGGAAGCGCCAAAATCCGCTTTCATTGTGCCGGATATTTTGGCATAGAGATCGCGGGACGATATGCCAGCTTCCCTCAGTATGCGTACAGCGACGCTGTCGTTTTCGCGCAAAATACCCAGCATGAGATGTTCAGGTTCAATTGCGCCATCCGGAGCAGACTGTGCCTCTCTGGCAGCCAGATTGATCACCAGGCGTGTGCGTGGTGTCATCATTGATATAATCTGGTTGCCGTCGATGGACTTGCTGTCCATTTCGTCAAGCTGAATCGGTTCTTTCTGGTTGAGCGCGATCAAATTTCTTTGTATCACCTCAGTAGTCAGTCCGGCAGCTTTCAGCTGCTCTGCTGCCTCACCACCGTCTTCGGCGCTAATGCCGAATAGAATATGTTCTGTTCCTATATACGGTGTGTTAAAGGAACGAGCCGAATGCCAGGCAGAAGCCAATACTTCTCCGGCACGTCGTGAAAATCTAATCATCATAATTATTCCCCCTTATTTGTTCTTTTATTAAAAATGTCGCGTATAAACTTTGCGCGTTGTTCATTTATCTGATTAAGACTCAATTCTTGTCCTGCCCGCAGCTGAATACTGCCGGCACCGCTTTCTATAAATACTTGCTGCCAGGTTTGGAAATCAAGGTCCTTTAAAATACCTGTCGCAATGCCCAGCCGAATTGAAGACAAATTATTCATGGCTTCGTCAAAGCTGATTCTGCGGGCTGACGTTAAGAGGCCAAAGGCACGATACACCTCGTCCTCGAGCGCCACAGGATCTTCTTCCTGCAAGAGCAGGCGATACTTGCGTTCCTGACTGACCAATTCCTGAATAAGCTGGCTTAGCCCTTTTACAATATCAGCTTCAGTAAATCCCAGCGTAACCTGATTAGAGATCTGTATCATATCGCAGATTGCGCTGGAACCTTCTCCTGTCGCTCCTCTAACTGTATAGCCTGCCTGTGCCAGTCTTTTGGATAATTGATTAAGCAGATTCTTGCGCATCAAAAGCGGAACATGAAGCATTACTGACACTCGCAGACCGGTACCGGTATTTGTAGGGCAGGTAGTAAGATAACCCAGTTTATCGTCATAGGCGAAAGGCAGCAGGTTCTCCAGGGCAGCTTCCAATTCGTCCGCCTCGGCCAGAGCATCGTCCAGAGCAAATCCTGCGCGCATTGTTTGAATACGCAGGTGGTCTTCCTCGTTGACCAGGACTCCACCCTTCTCATCCGAAAAGAGCAAAAGGGAACGAGGTAAATCATCTTTCAGCATGTTGCGGCTGATCAGTCTTCTCTCTGCCAATGCCAGCTTGTTTATATCATCCAGTGAATCCAGCGGCACGTTCAGCAAACCGCGTTCAGTATCCTCTGCCACAATGTTGAAGGCGTCGCTCACCCGCTCTGTCACCCCTTTTGCTTCAGCGGCATTCAGCCGCCAGGGGAAATGGGTATCGCTCAGATTTCGAGCCAGCCGCACCCGGGAGGAGACTACAACATCCGCCTCTGCGCCCTGTTCCAGATACCAGCTCATACTTGTTCCCCCTCGTCAGTGTCAGCATCTTTCTCAGACTGAGATTCAGATGAGTCGTGCTCTGAATTTTCTGACTGTGCTTGCTCCAAATTTCTGATCTCATCACGCAGCCGCGCAGCTTTTTCGTAATCTTCTGCAGCAACCGCTGCTTGCTGCTCCTGACGCAATTGAGATATTGGATCTGAGTTCTTGTCAGGCGTTACACTTGTTGTCGAAGCAGCAGAGGTCTCTGACGTCGTGTCTGCTTCGGCTTGAGCAGTATGTCCCTGAACTCTTTGAAACACGGGTGTCAGTACTTTGGCAAAGACCTCGTAGCACTGGGGACAACCCAGAAAACCGCCTTTGAGCAATTCCCTTTCTGTCAGACCACAATTGGGACATTTAAGGCTTTCCGTTGCCTGCACACGTTGCTTCGGATACGAAAAGCCCGAAGGACCCCAAAACATGGAATTAAAGAGCCCGCCAAATATCTCATTAAAAGATGAATGGCCACTTTGTTCCATTTCCTGAGCACACACCGTGCAAAGGTTATATTCAGTCAGCTGATTATTGTGTGATTGTTTCACATGCACACTGGCATCACGTAACTGACAATTCTCACATAACATGTTTAATCCCCCTCTTTTGCTAAAGCTGCCAGGCTGGTCAGCATATTTCGGAAAATCGCAGCTCTGGCCTGATCCCGTTCGTCCGGCTCCAAAGAGTTAAGCGACTTATTTGACAGTGCAGCCCGCATTACTTGTTCCAGCTTAGAAGAAATAATTTCCTGCTCACTCAGACTGCGCAAGGAGATAAAAGCCTCCTGCTGTCCCAGATAAGTACTGCT
Source organism: Eubacteriales bacterium (assembly GCA_028706195.1). Lineage (GTDB taxonomy): Bacteria > Bacillota > Clostridia > Saccharofermentanales > DTU023 > DTU032. Next base: position 9,374 of record JAQWBU010000026.1, on the reverse strand, counting down.
CTGCTCAACTAACTGCATCATATGCTGTGCTTTCGACGCGTTTGTCACTCTGCGAATACGGATTGAACCGCCACTGCCGCGGCGGCTTTCAACCAGATAACCATGCTGTGTCTTGAAGCGTGTCTCTATCACATAGGAAATCTGCGAAGGCACTACATTCAATTTCTCAGCAAAGGCATTGCGTGAAATCTCGCAATAACCACCGTGTTCCAGGAGTAATTTTTTTATCATCTGTTCAATATAATCAGATTTACTGGCCATGTAGAGCCCCCTTATTTATAGCTTTCACTTTTAGTCTTTATCTTTTCTTGTCCTTTATAATATAGCACTTTCAGACCTTGCATTCAAGAAAGCAAGAAGCGCATGTAACTTCAGTTACTCGCAAAAAAAGGGCTGTCTCGCGATGAGAACAGCCCCGGATTACTAGTGGATTAGCTGTGTTTAGGCTTCAGGGGGTAAGGGAAAAAAATCTTCCGCCAAGACAGATGCCATGCTTTCTTCTTCAGCTAATTCGGCTTCAGCAATTGCTTCTTCCGGATCATAGTTTTCGATCAACTTTGCTTCAAGTTCACTGGGAGAAACCGGGACAGTGTCCGCAGTATCCATCAAGAAGGGAACATTGTCATTTACCACAGGTACTGCGCTTATTTCACGGTAACGTTTCAAGCCTGTTCCCGCCGGAATGAGCCCGCCAATGATAACATTCTCCTTCAAACCGTCAAGATAGTCTATTTTACCCTTGACCGCTGCATCGGTTAAGACGCGTGTCGTCTCCTGGAAGGAGGCAGCCGAGAGGAATGACTCTGTCGCCAGTGAGGCCTTGGTTATACCAAGCAGGATACGGGTACCGGTAGCAGGAACGAGACCGGCTCTTTCTGCAGTGTGATTAACCTCAACGAACTTGGCGAAGTCAACAGTGCTGCCTGTGAGCAGTTCCGTATCTCCCGGATCATCAACTGTGAGTTTACGCAGCATCTGACGTACGATAATCTCAACGTGCTTATCATTGATATCAACGCCGTTGTTTTTGTAAACTTTCAGTACTTCTCGGATTATGTAGCCCTGTACTGCTCTGGCACCCTTAATTTTCATGATGTCGTGCGGGTTAACAGAACCGTCGGTTATTAAATCACCTGCTTCAACCTGATCGCCGTTCTCAACCAGCAAGGGTATCGACACGGAAATTTGATTCTTCTTGACAGTGCCATCTGCGCCGATGACCCTGACTTCGCGGCGACGTTTATCAGTCTCTTCGACTTCAATAACGCCGGAAATCTCAGCGACTACTGCCTGTCCTTTAGGTTTTCTGGCCTCAAAGAGTTCTTCAATACGCGGCAGACCCTGAGTGATGTCACCGGCTGACGCAATACCGCCCAGGTGGAAGGTTCTCATGGTCAGCTGAGTGCCGGGTTCACCGATTGATTGGGCTGCCATAATACCGACAGCTTCACCAACAACGGCAGGGCCACCTGTTGCCAGGTTCTTACCATAACACCTGGCGCAAACGCCCTTAGGCGAGTCACAGGAGAGTACGCTGCGGATCGGGACTTCCTTGATACCTGCAGCCTCAATCGCCATGGCTTGATCCATGGTGATCATCTCGCCCTTTTGGACAATGATTTCATTCGTCTGTGGATGCACAATATCCAGAGCAACGTAGCGTCCCTCAATTCTGTCGGCGAGAGAGGCCAGGATACGCTGGTTCTGCTTACCATAGGCAATGGTCTTAGCCATGATATATTCTTCAGTGCCACAGTCTTCTTCGCGAATGGTAACGTCTTGTGAGATATCCACCAGACGACGGGTGAGGTAACCTGAGTCAGCAGTTTTCAAAGCTGTGTCTGACAGAGATTTTCTCGCTCCGTGTGAGGAAATGAAGAACTCCAATACGTTCATGCCTTCACGCAGGTTGGACTTGATCGGAATTTCGATCGTGCGCCCTGATGTGTCGGTCATATTACCACGCATGCCGGCCAGCTGTTTTATCTGATCTATGCTGCCTCTCGCACCTGATTGCGACATCATGTAGATAGGGTTGTAAGGATCAAGGTTTTTCTTCAGCGCTTCCGTAATATCGTTGGTAGTTTTGCGCCAGGTATCAACGACAGCGCGATAACGTCCGTCGTCATTCAGAAGGCCGCGCTGATGCTGGGTATTAACCTTTTCAACACGTACTTCAGCTTCCTGGATCAGTTTTTCTTTGACATCGGGAACGACCATGTCGAAGACTCCTATGGAGACCCCGCCAACTGTAGCGTAATGGAAGCCCAGCTCTTTGATATCATCCAGAACTTCAGCTGTCTTTGCCGTTCCGCACACATTAATGCAGCGTTCAATAATATTGCCGATCTCTTTTTTGCCGACAATAAAGTCGCACTCCAAAGCAATCTGGCTCTCAGTGTCATCGTCACGCTGAACATAACCAAGATTCTGCGGTATAACGCTATTGAAAAGGAAGCGACCAAGTGTCGATTCGACTATACCACGATATGTTTTACGATCTGTTTCAACCGTACGTCTGATACGCACCTGTTGCTGCAGTGTGATTTGCTTATTTTCATAGGCCATGACAGCTTCATCCATGCTGGAAAAGACTCTCAGTGGAGCATCTTTATCAGCGTCAGGATTATCGCGTGCCAATGTCATGTAATAGCAGCCGAGAACAATGTCCTGCGTCGGTACTGCTACGGGTTTTCCATCCTGCGGCTTCAGGAGATTGTTCGTTGAAAGCATCAGGAAACGGGCTTCAGCCTGCGCCTCGGTTGACAAGGGCACGTGAACGGCCATTTGGTCACCGTCAAAGTCAGCATTAAAAGCAGTACAAACCAGAGGGTGCAATTTTATGGCGCGACCTTCGACCAGTACCGGCTCGAAAGCCTGAATTCCCAGTCTGTGCAGTGTCGGAGCCCGGTTCAACAGTACCGGATGGTCCTGAATTACCTCGTCCAGAGTATCCCAGACGACATCTCCGCCGCGTTCAACCAGTCGGCGCGCTGATTTTATATTCTGAGCATAGTCATGCTTTACCAATTCGCGCATGACGAAAGGTTTAAACAGCTCAAGGGCCATTTCCTTCGGCAATCCGCATTGGTGCAGTTTGAGCTCAGGTCCGACAACGATTACTGAACGTCCGGAGTAGTCTACTCGCTTGCCCAGCAAGTTCTGGCGCAAACGCCCCTGTTTGCCCTTCAGCAAATCCGACAAAGACTTCAGCGGACGATTGCCTGCTCCGGTGACAGCGCGGCCACGACGGCCGTTGTCAATCAAAGCGTCTACAGCTTCCTGCAGCATGCGTTTCTCGTTACGGACAATAATGTTAGGAGCGCCAAGTTGCAGGAGTTTATTCAAACGGTTGTTTCGGTTTATAACACGCCGGTAGAGATCGTTCAGATCTGACGTCGCAAAGCGACCGCCGTCAAGCTGCACCATCGGACGCAGTTCGGGCGGAAGGACCGGCAAGACTTCCAAAACCATGTCTTGCGGTCGGTTATCAGACTGCTGGAAAGACTCTACGACTTCCAGACGCTTGATGATGCGCTGTTCTTTCTGACCACGGGCAGTGGTCAGATCTTCGTGCAGCTCCTTTGCCAGTTCATCAATGTCAATTTCCGCTAAGAGATCACGGATCGCTTCTGCACCCATCTTGGCTACAAAAGAGTTGCGGCCGTATTCGGCCAGCGCAGTGCGATAGTCACGTTCATTTATTATCTGTTTTCTTGCAAAATTAGTTTCTTTCGGATCGATCACGATATAAGCGGCAAAGTAGAGAATTTTCTCCAGATTGCGCGGTGACATATCGAGCAACAAGCCCATACGGCTGGGGATTCCCCGGAAATACCAAATATGTGAGACCGGAGCAGCCAGGCGAATATGGCCCATGCGCTCACGACGCACCTTGGAGCGGGTAACCTCTACACCGCACTTGTCGCAGACAATGCCGCGGTATCTGATCTTTTTGTACTTACCGCAATAACATTCCCAGTCCTTGGTCGGACCGAAAATCTTTTCGCAAAAAAGACCGTCGGCCTCAGGTTTTAGCGTTCTATAGTTTATGGTTTCCGGCTTTTTAACTTCGCCGTGTGACCACTCTAAAATCTTTTCAGGAGACGCCAGGCCGATCCCGATTGCTTCAATATGATTCAAATCTGCCATTATTTACTCCCTTATCTCTATTCCTCAAAATCGTCAGCATCCAGACTGTCTTCCGGATCAACAGCTTCCTGCTCGTCAATCACGCCTTCGTCTGTCAGACTTCCTGCTGAAAAACCTGCGTCACGCAGTCTCTGGTCGCTTTCTTTGTAACGACCTCTCTCTTCAAATTCAGACAAGGCATCGACTTCCATCAGAATGTCATCGTCTTCTTCTGAAGCATCAGGAAGGTAAACTTCTTCATGCTCTTCGCTTAAGACGCGAGCATCAAGAGCAAGTGATTGCAGCTCCTTGATCAAAACCTTAAAGGCTTCTGGTACGCCGGGCTCAGGAACATTTTCGCCCTTGACAATGGCTTCATAAGTCTTGGTGCGACCCTGAACATCGTCGGACTTGACGGTAAGAATTTCCTGCAGAGTATATGCAGCGCCGTAGGCTTCAAGCGCCCATACTTCCATCTCGCCAAAACGCTGGCCGCCAAATTGGGCTTTTCCGCCCAGAGGCTGCTGCGTAACTAAGGAATATGGCCCGATGGAACGAGCATGAATCTTGTCGTCAACCAGGTGGAGCAATTTCAAGTAGTACATAATTCCAACTGTGACGGGGTTTTCGAAGGGTTCGCCGGTGCGGCCGTCATAGAGAACAGTTTTGCCGGTTTCGGCGATACCGCTATTTTTGAAAGCCTCGACAACATCGCTCTCACCAGCTCCATCAAATACAGGAGTGGCCACTTTGACTCCTTTTTTGCGCGCGGCCAGGCCCAGGTGAACCTCAAGCAGCTGACCGACGTTCATACGCGAAGGAACGCCCAGTGGATTAAGGACTATATCAAGTGGTGTTCCGTCCGGCATGAAGGGCATGTCTTCTTCAGGCAATATCAGCGATACAACACCTTTGTTGCCGTGTCTGCCCGCCATCTTATCACCGACGGAAATTTTGCGTTTCTGAGCAATATATACGCGAACAAGTTTATTGACGCCATGTCTGAGCTGGTCGTCCTGTTCACGAGTAAATGTCTTAATGTCTACAATGACGCCGGACTCACCATGCGGTACACGCACAGATGTGTCTCTGATTTCCCGGACTTTTTCGCCGAAAATCGCACGATAGAGTCTCTCTTCAGGTGTCAGTTCGGTTTCACCTTTTGGTGTCACCTTGCCGACAATGATGTCACCGGCATGGACTTCTGCACCAATGCGAACCACGCCGTCTTCGTCAAGATCCTTCAGGGCGTCGTCACCGACGTTGGGAATCTCACGGGTTATTTCTTCCGGACCGAGCTTAGTGTCACGGGCCTCACACTCATATTCTGTTATATGAATTGATGTATAAACGTCATCACGCACCAGGCGCTCACTTATGAGGACTGCGTCCTCAAAGTTGTAGCCTTCCCAGGGCATGAATCCGATCAGAACGTTTCGGCCCAGAGCCATTTCACCCTGATCAGTCGAAGGACCGTCAGCAATAATGTCGCCGGCCTTTACCTTTTCGCCTTGTTTTACCAGAGGACGCTGATTAATACAGGTGCCCTGGTTGGAGCGACGATATTTTGACAAGTGGTACTTATCGCTGCTCAGGTCTGCCTTTTCAACTTCGATGTAGTCAGCTCGTACTTTCTTGACTACTCCGTCATTTTTCGCGACAACGCATACTCCGGAATCCTTGGCTGCGCGGTATTCCATACCGGTACCGATTACCGGAGATTCGGATTTGATCAGCGGAACGGCCTGGCGCTGCATGTTTGAACCCATCAAGGCTCTGTTAGCATCGTCATTACCCAGGAAAGGAATCAGCGAAGTAGCCACTGAAACCAACTGTTTCGGTGACACGTCCATGAGATCAACCTGATCCGGATCGAGTTCAAGGAACTCATCCAAATATCGGCAGGAAATTTTCTTATTTATGAAATGACCTGCATCGTCGAGAGGTTCGTTCGCCTGAGCGATGTTAAAGTAATCCTCTTCGTCCGCAGTCATATACTTATATTTATCTGTGACGACTCCATTCTCCTTATCATAAAGGCGATAGGGTGTTTCCAGAAAACCAAAGCGATTCACACGTGCGTAAGTCGCTAAGGAGTTTATCAGACCGATGTTAGGTCCTTCGGGAGTTTCGATCGGACACATTCTTCCATAGTGTGAAGGATGTACGTCACGAACTTCAAAGTTGGCACGCTCACGCGACAGACCGCCAGGCCCCAATGCGGACAGACGGCGCTTGTGAGTCAATTCCGCCAGTGGGTTGGGCTGATCCATAAACTGAGACAGCTGACTTGAGCTGAAGAACTCCTTGATGGCAGCGGAAACAGGTCTGGTATTCACAATATCTTTTGGCGTTGCCTGAGATATATCCGGGATCGTCTGCATGCGTTCACGAACCACACGCTCCATACGGGAAAAGCCGATACGCATCTGATTCTGCAGGAGTTCTCCCACTGAACGAATGCGGCGGTTACCGAGATGGTCGATATCGTCAGGCTCGCCGACACCATACTCCAGACCGATAAAGTAACTGCTGGCAGCTAAAATATCGTCCACTGTAAGATGGCGTGGAATCAGTTCCGACTTATTGTCGCGCAGCAACTGACGCAAAGTGTCTGCTTTGTCTGCTTCTTCTCGCGCCTGCGCTACGATATCCCGCAATACCGGTGTATAGATGTATTCATCAAATCCCAGCTTCTCGAAATCCAGTTCAGCCAATTCCTCTTCAGTGAAGTAACGACTGAGAAACTGCTCCAATCTGACAGTGTTGTTTCCAACCACCCGCAGCATGTCATCATGCTGAATGAAGCTCTCACCCATTTTGTATATGGGATAAACATCAACACTGTTGATACCTGCGTTCTGGATAGCCTGAGCCATTTCGCGCGTAATAATGTCGCCCTCAAGTGCCAGGACTTCACCATCTTCACTGAGAATATCAGTGGCGGAACGATGTCCTTCCAGACGTCTGGATAGTGATAATTTCTTATTAACTTTGAAGACACCGACGTGAGCTAAGTCATAGCGGTTGTCCTGGAAAAACAAGTTCTGCAGCAAGTTTTTTGCACCTTCGCGTGTATAAACTTCACCGGCGCGCAGTTTACGGAACATTTCCTGATATCCGTCATCAACGCTCTTGCAGCCGTCTTTTGCCATTGTTTTCATAAGCGATTCTTCTTCGCCCAGAACAGACAGAATTTCCTCGTCTGTGCCGAGGCCTAAAGCGCGCAGCAAAATAGACAGATGGAATTTACGGGCGCGGTCTACGCGAACCCACAGCAAACCTTTTGCATCTGTCTCAAATTCCAGCCAAGCACCACGATTGGGTATTATTTGGCCTGTATAAATTGTATTGTCGTTCTTATCACGCTCTACGCCGTAATACACACCGGGAGAACGTACCAACTGACTGATAACTACTCTTTCAGCTCCGTTAATGATGAAGCTGCCGGTATCAGTTATAATCGGGAATTCCCCGATGTACACGTCCTGATCTTTGATCGTATCACTGGCTTTGTCATGAAGCCTGACTTTTACGTATAGCTTCGATGCGAAATTCGCATCTTTTTCTCTGCATTCCTCCAGGGAATGGGTTGGATTGTTGACGTCAAATTCTTTGTCTATGAACGAGAGTTCGATATCACCTGAAAAGTCGGTAATTGGTGATGCCTCTTCCAGGACTTCCATCAGTCCTTCTTCGAGGAACCAATTGTAACTACTCAATTGAATATCTAGTAAATTTGGGATATCTAGAATCTCGTCAATCTTTGAATAAGACACTCTCTGAACTCGTCCATATTGAACGGACTTTGGCATCAGGGTCACCTCACACGATTGTACCGGTCATCCCACTGAGAAACCGTCGCGGACCGGTCTTGACGGCATCTCACTACATGATATAATCGACCTATCAAATGCTTCTGTTTTCAGAACGCCTGATTGCGCGACAAAAGTCGCACGGGTCTATTGACACATTTAATTAGTTTATCCCAATCTGCCGACCTAGTCAATAATTTTTACAAGTTTGTGTAGAAAGTAGTTTATTCAGGATGAAGAACCGTAACTTACGTTTCTTAATGACAATTCTTATTGTAAGATTGACTACGGCTTTCATGAAACTGATCGGATTAAACGCAACTCACTTCCCGGGACAGCTGGCCAAGCGCCTGTGTCCGGATTTTCTTTCCCGGCTGGAAAAGCCTGATACGATCATTGGAATTACCGGTACGAACGGCAAGACCACGATATCGAACTTAGTAGCTGACATGGCCAAACACTACGGCCTGGACTTTTCTCATAATGCTTATGGCAGCAACATTGAAGAAGGTATTATCACCACCTTACTTGATGCCGCAAGCTTTTTTGGCAAGCGCGGTAAGAACCTGGCTATACTTGAAATAGATGAACGTCTGACCCGTGTTGTTTTTCCCGACATAAAGCCTGACTATCTTATTGTGAGTAATCTTTTTCGCGAATCCTATCTGCGAAACGCCCATGCTGAATTCATTTATGGAATTTTAAAAGATAATATACCTGCGGAAACAAAGCTGATCCTGAACGCTGATGACATGTTGTCTTCAAATCTGGCTGAGGGGCATGAATCAGTGAGTTTCTCGATCGCAAGGTTAGCGGGCGAGCCTCAGTTTAATCGAAATCTGATCCGCGATGTTGTTCTCTGCCCGCGCTGTCATCAGCCTCTGATAGATGAATTTATCCGCTACCATCATATCGGCAGAGCACACTGCGAAAACTGCCTCTGGCATAATGGCCCCGGCGATTTTGAGCTGACCGGATTACAGCGGCGGGATTCGATCGAAAGTGAAATCACCGCCGATGAAATGTCAGCTGCTGACAGCATAGTTGTAAAATCGAAACGCTGGCAAGATGCAGACAGCGAACAGGAATTTCCTTTTGCCGGGGAAAACATTCTGGATCTGTATAATTCTCTGGCTGCTATTACGCTTTACTCTGAGCTGGGATATAGTCCCGAGTCCATAGCAGACGCACTTTCAAAAGTTTCCATCGGGAAATCCCGCAAAGAGATAGTTAAAATCGGTCCGCATACCGTTTACCGCATGCTGGCCAAAGGTAAAAATCCTATTGCAGTGACTCGTGTATTGGACACTATAGTAAAGCGTCCGGGCGACAAATATATTATTCTTCTGGTCGACACCAGTGTTAAGGAAATGAGTCCGGAAGACAATGTATCCTGGATATTCGATGCTGATCTTGATTTATTGAACT
>JAQWBU010000025.1 GCA_028706195.1 Eubacteriales bacterium | reverse complement strand
CTTCAATGGAAGAATTGTACGTGTTGAGGAATACTCGGACGACATGTACAATGCATTAGATGAAGCAGATCGATGTCTGAAGTTAAAATATCGTTTCCTTCTTCCCCAAAAGTGATGGAGTTGATGCTTTCAATTTTACACTTTTGCGGCTATTATGAGTACTGGTAATTGTGAAATTAATGCATAATTTAGAAATAAATCGATAATAAATTTTAGCGTGAATATTTCTTAAAAATGATTTGACAATCGCAGTTGATGTTGATATCATCATTAAGCGTTTGCAATAACAGCACCCATACTTGGCGGCATAGCTCAGTTGGCCAGAGCATTCGGTTCATACCCGGAGTGTCGTTGGTTCAAGTCCAACTGCCGCTACCACAAGGCCCGTTGGTCAAGCGGTTAAGACACCGCCCTTTCACGGCGGAATCACGAGTTCGATTCTCGTACGGGTCACCAAAATTGGGTGCTTAGCTCAGCGGGAGAGCACTTGCTTCACACGCAAGGGGTCACTGGTTCAAGTCCAGTAGTACCCACCAGAGACCTCTGTAACATAGTAGTTACAGGGGTTTTTTCTTTTTTTTTCTGATACTGATTCCTTCTGTATTCTTAACATAAAAATGCAGGGAGCATTAAGCCTGAGAATTATTCCACCCTAATACAGCCGGTTTAATCCGGCGTTAAACGGCAAATGAAACAGTTTCGTCTAGCATAATGTGAGAGAATAAACTGATATTTATTTTGAGGAACTTAAGGAAGGGGAGATAACTCTCGTATGAATATAAAAGGAATATTAGCCATAACAGATCACACCTTGCTAAGACCGACCAGCACCTGGGATGAAATCACGGAAATTCTGGATGATGCCATGAGTTTCAAGTGTGCGTCTGCGTGCATTCCTGCATCTTTTGTCGAGGAAGCAGTGTATCACGTGGATAAGAAACTGGCTATCTGTACTGTGATTGGCTTCCCCAACGGATATGATACGACAGAGGCCAAAGTTTTTATGGCTGAGGATGCAGTGGAGAACGGCGCCTCAGAAGTAGACATGGTCATCAATCTGGGCTGGGTCAAGGACGGACTCTTTGACTGTGTCGAAGAAGAGATTTCTATGGTCAGAAGAGCTGTGCAGGACGGAGTTTTGAAAGTAATTATTGAAAGTTCCGAGCTGACAGAGAAAGAGATCATTCGCCTTTGCAAAATAGTCACAGACAGTGGGGCGGATTTTATTAAGACATCGACCGGCTTCGCATCCGGCGGCGCCACCTTTGATGTCGTATCGCTCATGAAAGAGCATGTGGGCGAAAACGTCGGCATCAAGGCTTCAGGAGGCATTTCCAGTTTCGCGGATGCGGCAAAATTCATGGAACTTGGCGCGACCCGTCTGGGAACCAGCCGTCTTGTAAAACGCGCGAAAGCAGGGGATTTCTCCTAGGGTACGATTTTTTATCAGGATTTATTAAAAAGCAGATAAGTCACATCAATTAAAGGACGGAGCAGACTATGGACATTAAAGCTAAAATCGATGAGATTGTTAAGAAGGTAAAGAGCGACGACAAGTTCGGAGCGAAGTTCAAGGAAGATCCGGTGAAAGCCGTAGAGGAAGTGCTTGGAGTTGACCTCCCTGATGAGCAGATCAAATCAGTAGTAGAAGGTGTCAAAGCTAAGCTGAAACTTGACGGCGGTGATGACGAGGACGGTCTCTTAGGTAAAGTCAAAGGGATATTCGGGAAATAACGATTTTTCAACGCTAAAGACATAAAGCCGGAGAGCAGACAGCCTTGCTCTCCGGCTTTTTCTATGAGTTTGTTTCTTAGCTATCGCTAGCCGAAGCTTCAGCTCGCTGAAGCGGGCACTTTCATTGCTTTTGTTGTGGAAATACGTCCGCTGATCCGCGTCAGCTCGCGCAGTTTTTGGGCCAGATCTGAGCTTAAAACTCCGTCTTTCATCCGCCACTCCCAATTTCCTTCGAGAGTTGCAGGCACGTTCATGCGGGCCTTGTTGTCAAGTTCCAGCAGATCCTGCATCTGAAAGATAACTGTCTTTGCTACTGTTGTCGCAGCGCCTCGCATCATGCCCCAGACAAAGCCTTCTTCCTCATTCAATCCAAGATACTGCTGTGCAAACTCGAGCTCTTCCTCCGAGGCCTCTTCTTCAATCCAGCCGCGGATGGTGTCATTATCGTGCGTGCCTGTGTAGAGCACGGCATTCTCCACCATATTGTGAGGCAGGTAGTCGCTTAAATCGTTTGGATTGAAGGCGAACTGCAGCACTTTCATACTGGGAAAGCCTGTACGCTCGCGGAAGGCGCTCACTTCTTTGGTCATGTATCCCAGGTCTTCAGCAAAGAGGGGCAGATCACCCAATTCATCCTTGATCGCATTGAACAGCTTGTCCGCAGGGCCTTTCACCCATTGGCCGCGACGAGCTGTGGCATCGCCGTAGGGCACTGCCCAGTATGATTCAAAGCCACGGAAATGATCCAACCGCAGCATGTCATAAAAACGCATCTGAAAGCGCACTCGTTCTATCCACCATTTAAAACCGTCTGCCTCATGCGCTTCCCATTTAAAGAGCGGGCTGCCCCAAAGCTGACCGCCTGATGAGTAATCGTCGGGCGGGGTTCCGGATACGAAAGTCGGATTCAGATTTTCATCCATCTGGAAAAGCTCAGGCTGCGTCCAGACTTCTACAGAGTCACCGGCTACATAAATCGGAAGGTCACCCATGATTTCTATGCCGGCATTGCGCGCATACACATGCAGACGCTCCCACTGACGGAAAAAGAGAAATTGCATAAATTCGCAGAATTCAATTTCTTCCTTGTGAGATTCGCTAAATTTCACCAGACTCACCGGATCGCGCAGCTTGAATTCATCAGGCCAGTCAGCCCAGCCGATACCGCCGTGCGCGTCCTTAAGGCTCATAAATAGCGCGTACTCATGCAGCCAGGTCTCACCTTCCTCTTTTATAAACTCTTCGAATTCCAGACGCAAAGAACGTAAGTTATCCTCGCTCAAGCGCTTCCAGGCCAAATGGAAGAGAGACAGGCGATTTTTCCACATCAGTGAAAAGTCGACACGCTCAGGTTCTGAGCCGAAATCAAACTGCTTGGCTTCATCTTCCTTTAAAAGTCCGTCCTGAATTAAGAGATCGATGTCTATCAGATAGGGATTGCCGGCGCGAGTGGAAAAACTCTGATAGGGCGAATCGCCGAATCCGGTCGGTCCTATCGGAAGAATCTGCCAGTAGGACTGCCCCGCCTGAACGAGAAAATCGATAAAGTCGCGGGCTTCTGCGCCCATGGTTCCAATGCCATAGGGCGAAGGAAGACTAGTAATATGCAGGAGCACACCGCTCTTGCGGTCAGTGCGGATCTCCTTGTAATTATACTTTTCATCTTGAGCTGGCATCAACGTTTCAGCTGTCATGTTTTACCTCGTTAATTAAGTATTTTACGGTGCATCAAATCGTGCCTGGCACCGAATTATGCACCGGTCTTAGTTGATTCTCAATGTCGTGTCAGCGTCGAAGAAGTGCACGCCGTCGAGATCGAAGTTAAAGTCGTGGTCTTCATCAACGCCATACTCAAAGTAGCCCGGTTCGGAAATTACCACTTCATGACCGTCGGGGAACTTGCAGTAAAGCAGCTGTTCTTTGCCCAACATCTCGATAACATCGATTTTCACTGTAACATTGTTTTTCTCTGCTAAGCCGGCATTGAAACGCTCGGAGCGTATTCCCATGCAGACTTCTTTACCCTCGTAGGGTTTAAGCAGAATAGCGTCTTCCGGCTTCGGTTCAACGACAACCAGATCGTTATCTGTACGGAATACTCCATTATTCATTTTGCCATGAAAAATGTTCATAGTAGGTGAACCAATGAAGCCCGCCACAAAGAGATTGGCCGGATTTTCATAAAACTCGGTCGGCGCCCCTATTTGCTGGACCTTACCATCATCAAAGAGGACAATTTTGTCGGCCATTGTCATGGCTTCGGTCTGGTCGTGCGTGACGTAGATCGAAGTGGTATTAAGGGACTTGTGCAGGCGCACCAGTTCCACTCTCATGTGTTCGCGCAGTTTCGCGTCAAGGTTTGAAAGCGGTTCATCCATGAGGAAGACTGCCGGATTGCGTACCATGGCGCGTCCCAGAGCGACACGCTGACGCTGCCCGCCGGAGATCTCTGATGGCCTTGAGTAAAGGTATTCCGATATCTGCAGAGTTTCCGCCGCCTCTAGCACACTCTCGTGGATAACAGTTTTGCGCTCCTTTTTCATCTTCAGGGAAAAGGCCATGTTCTCGTATACCGTCATATGCGGATAGAGAGCATAAGACTGGAAAACCATCGCGATGTCGCGATCTTTTGGTTCTACCCGGTTCATCCTTTTGCCGTTAAAGAGAAGATCCCCTTCCGTTATGGAAGCGAGACCGGCAATCATGCGCAGCACTGTGCTTTTGCCGCTGCCGGAAGGACCTAGAATGACACAGAATTCATTCTCTTCTATCACCAAATCGATGTTTCTTATAGTGAAATTCTCACGTCCTTCGTATTTTTTGCCAATATTGACTAATTCAACTTTCATGGATTTTCCTCCTTAACCCTTGACAGCGCCGCTGGACAGACCAGAGACGAGTTCTTTCTGCAAAGCGATGAACAAAATGACGATCGGGATCGCCGTCAAAAGTCCTCCGGCTGCGAACACCGGCTGATGCATGTTTTGAGAATCATTGATCAGGGTATGCAGACCGGTGGCCAAAGTGTAACTTCTTGGATCGTTTAATAAAATGCTGGGCATCATGTAGTCCAGAAATGGCCCGATAAAAGACCAGAGGGCGATGATCGCCAGCATGGGTCTTGCTATCGGCATGATAATCAGGCGGTAGACCTGCAAGCTGCCACAGCCGTCAATGCGCGCCGCATCATCCAGTTCCGTCGATACGCCATCGATATAACCTTTTAGAATGAAGGTGTTGGAGGCGATGCCGCCGCCTGCATAGATCAGGATCAGGAAGAACTGACGCGTGAAACCGGGGATAACTGCTGCAATGATTGAGTGCAGTGTGTAAAAGGCCGTGATCCCTGCGAAGGTCGGTACGGTCTGCAGGAGCATGATCGCCATCAGCGACGCTTTTCTCCCGCTGAAGCGGAAGCGCGAATAGGCATATCCGGTAAAGGAGACAATTAATAGTGTCAGCAGAGCCGTGGCCACGGCGATATATATTGTGTTGACTACCCAGTTCCAGAAATAGGTCTCGCTAAAGAGATAGCTGAAATGCCGCAGCGAAAATTCGTATTCGCCGCCGATGCTGATGTAGGAAGACTGGTTGCCGTTAAAGCTGGAGATTACTATCTGAGCCAGTGGCCAGACAATGACAAAAACCCAGAACAAAAGCAGGATGTAGCTTACAATCAGCGAGATGAGTTTTGCAGTTGTCAAAGGCTGGCGATCAGATAAGTAGAGGCCATCGTTCTTTTTCTTTTCTCTCTTGCTCATAAGCTCTCCTCCTTAAAGGCCTTGGTGCGGCTGAAACCGATCCAGGTAACAAATATGATGAATATCGACACAACAACAGTGATGGCAGAGCCTATCCCCTGATACTGGTTTTCGATAGTCAGCTTATAGATATAAGAAATCAAAATATCCGTTGAACCTGCCATATTGCCATATTTGCTCGGTTCAAATGGTCCTCCGCCGTTGAAGAGATAGATGATGGAGAAGTTGTTGAAGTTGAATGTGTACTGGCCGATCATAAGGGGGGCGGTCTGGTAGAGCAGGAGCGGAATCGTGATGTGCCTCGTCTGCTGAAAGCCGGTCGCACCGTCTATTTCTGCAGCTTCGTAGAGATCACCGGGAATACCCTGCAGGATACCGGTACTCAAGAGGAAGATGTACGAACTTCCCAGCCAGCCCTGCAATAAGATCAGCACGATACGCGTACCCCAGGCTGTGTTCTTTATGTTGAGCATGTCTCCCGGCTGTGTATTGCCCAGTATGCTGTTTAATAAGTCGGTCAGAGGCGCGTTTGCCGCGAAAAGGATTGAGAAAAACATGATCGTGATGAACGCCGGCACCGCCCAGGGCAACAGATAGATTGTGCGGAAAAACCGCTTACCGTATATCCTCTCCTGGTTGACCAGCAAAGCCAAGGTAAAGCCGATAAAAATTGCCAAAGATGTGGCCAGTAGCGTCCAGATTACGGTCCAGCCTGCAATCAGCCAGAAAGGCCCGCCTGCTATGCCCTGACCTGCTACGATCTGTTTGTAGTTAACCAGGCCCTGCCAGACGAATTTCGACTGATGGTTGGGGTCGTAGTTGGTAAAGGAAATCAGCACGGTGACCGCTATGGGCAAAATAACGATAAAGATCGTGACGAGAGCCGCGGGAGCGGATGCGAAATAGGGGAAACCATCGCGCTGCAGAGCAGTACGGGTTTCAAACCAATTGTTGAAACGCATGCCTTTAATTATGTTCTTTTCGTTCCGGTGTACATCCCGGAAGGATAAATATAATAAAAGAAGAGCCAGCACCAAAAATATGACGGCTAAAACACCTTCAATCAGGAAAATGATGGAGCGGTCAAGCCGACCGCCATCCGCCGCCAGACTGACCAGACCGGCAATGCCGTCGCCGCGGTAATTACCGTTACCCAGGGCATAGGGCAGAGCTATAAGATATATGTATAGTGTGCCCAGGAAAAAGGGTATGGATTTGAAACGCTGGCCCAGCGCTAACTGTCCCAGACCGGGAATAAGCAAAGTCACCCAGGAGACCCAGGGAATGCGCTTATTTACCTCGATCGGAGTCTTGCGCCTTATATCTGAGATATCCGAATTAAGAATTTTTTCTTTATTTTTGGTGTCAATCTTAAGCCTGTGCTTCAGATTTTTTCGCTTAGCTTTAGCTTGCGCTACAGGCAGAGAACGCTTCTTCGCATTAATGTCATCAGCTGCTGCCAGATCAGCTTGTTTGCGCTCATTAATTAAGGCTTTGGCTGAAATAGCGCCTTCACGACGCATTTCACCAAGATCCTTTTTCTGTGCATCTCTTTCCTCTTCACGCTGCTTGCGGAATTCTTCATATTCCGCCTTAGCTGCTGAATGATCCTCTGATTTGACTTTTTCCAGTTCGGCTTTAGCTTCGGCCAGTCCGTCCAGCAGAGAGCGTCTTTCGACCGCAGCCTCCGGTAACTGGCTGGCTATTTCAAAATGTTTCCTGTATTCAAGCTCGAAATCATAAGAAAGGTCAAGGTGTTTTTCATAAAAGCGATAACGCTCTTCGCTTTCTGCCGCTGCCAGCAGCCACTTGCGAATTTTCGGATCCTGATCCTTGATTTCGGAAAAATATTCACTGCGGCGTTCCCGGGTTCCCTGAAGTAGTTTCTTTTCCTCTTCACGGACAGCGCGCAGCTTTTTCTCGTAAGGGTGCTCTGATTTTTTCGGCAGAGCTTTCAACTCGGCTCGTATGGCAGCGCGTTCACTTTTGTCCGCCCGTTCCAGCCTTTCCTCGAGAACAGCCTTCTCTTTGAGCCTGAGATTTTTGCGCGGATGGGCATTGCCGATACCATCAAGCACTGTCACTTTGTATTTCATCCTCCACTCTCCTCTCACGTCTTCTCTTTTGAATGAATGATTCAGCTAATTTATAAGCAGCTCTTACAGGCTGACAAGAGCTCAGGCCTCCTCTAATTGCATTCGATGTATGTTTATCACGACCAGGAACAGTACTGCCCACAGTGCCAGCGCCAAATACCACAGAATTGATTCGGTCTGGAACCTGAGCAGCCGCCGGATTCCGGCCAGAAAAACGATCGCCCCCCAGATAAGTCTGTACATAGGCGGAGTACCTAATTTATTGATTGAGAAAAATGTATAAAGTGCTAATCCGGCCGGCACTACAATATCAACGAGAAAAATGGACAGCACTATGGATGAATATTCTGCCGTGCCGCCCTCCGGATAAAGTGTGAGCCAGAATTGGTAGGCCTCCGGATTGGCCAGAATCACTGCTTCCACTGCCGCGACTACAATCAGAGCGGCGCAAAGAGACAGCAAAACAGTCAATTGACGCTTGTGCTTTTGCTTATTCCTCTTCACATTCTGCTGCATCAGATTACCTTCATCGACTTCCTCAATAGGTCTTTATAGGATAACAGCAGGAGAATTACTTCCCCTGCTGTTAAGTTTAGCAAAGCATTTCGATTAATGCTTTTAGATTGCTGCTTTATGCTTCAGCGTCAGCTTAATTAGCCGATATTATCCATCATGGCGCTAAAGGCTGCCTGCAGTTCAGCATAGGCCGCTTCTACGTTTGCCGGCTTAACATTGTTCCAGGAGAGTACACTGTTCATCCAAGTATCCCAAACTTGACCGAATTCCTGAAAGAGAGGTCTGCCCGGTGAAACTTCGAAGGATTCGATGACTGCCGCGATAACGGTCTTGTCAACCTCATCCAAATCGGATGCTAAGTAATCCTCAGCAGTTGCGTTCTCGAGAATCTTGCCTGTCGCCCGGAAGAGATCTTCTGCGTATTCAGGATTAACGATTTCAGCGATCATGGCTTCAGCCAAAGCTACCTGGTCAGGATCTTCCTCGATACGAGGATTGATAGCGAGGCCCCAGCCTCCCTGCCAATGTCTCAGAGGTTGACCGGCTACGGTAATTTGACCAATATTGTAAATGCCCAGATCGGCGCCATCATTGGTTCTTTCTCTCATGCCACCGGTCTCCCATGGACCACCGATACGTAGTACGCCTGCGTTGCCGCTGGTGAACTGATCATCAATGTAGCCCCGGCCTGCGTCGGCGTCAAAGAGTGTGGTGTTGTTGTCAGCATTGAGTTTCCAGTAATCATAGAGAGCTTCAATCGCTGCCTGTTTTTCAGGTTCGAGATCTGCCCAGTCTTTGGACAAGTCAGCTACGAAGCCGTCGCCTTCAGGCGCCAGCAGATCAATTTCAGCAGAGTTGGTCAAGGCAACACCGAACCAGGCGTCGAAAGCCGGCAGCAAAATGTGCGCAGGATTTTCGATGTCGTTCATTTCCACAGGTGCGGTAAGGTCAATGCCTTCTGCCTCAGCATTGGCTTCGTTGGCGAAAACTACCAAAGTTTCGATGTTGAATGGGAAAGCCAGATATTCGCCATCTACGACGAAAAGTCCGCCCAAACCGGCATCAAAATCATCCCAGCCGCCTGCAGCTGCTGCAATGGCGTGAGAGTCCAGGGCGCCGAGCAGGTCTTTGCCTGCCATGTTGGTCAGACGGTCGGCAGGAATTGCAAAGAGGTCTGCCACGTCCGGGTTGGTTGCGTCTGTCTGATCCAGAGTATCGATGTGATCAAATGAGCCGACTTCCATCAATTCAATGGTGCTGTCGGGGTTTGCTTCCAATACGCGGTCTGCGGCGGCCTGATAATATTCCAGCCAGCCTGTTTCTGCCTGCACTGTGATGCTCGCCTCTAATCCGCCACAGGAGCCTCTGTGGGTGCCTCTGTGGGTGCCTCTGTGGGTTCCTCTGTGGTGCCAGGTTCCTGGGTTGTTCCTGGCTCAGTAGGTGTAGGTTCGTCACCGTTGCCACAGGCGACGGAAAATGACAGAACCATTACTAGAGCTAATAATAGTGCTAGTGGATAGAGCCCATATAGTTGGTGTAAATTGAAAAAGTGAGTCATGCCCACTCTTTGCTACAATGGTTTTTGAAGAAAATCATAAGCGAGGAGCAGAAACATGACTCAACTCAATATTACACTAAGTGAAGAAACTCTTAAAGAACTGATGCTTGGCGACCGTGACGAGGCAGTACGAAAATTGCTGGAATCAGTCTTTAATGCAGTATTGAATGCAGAGGCAAGCGAACAGGTGGGAGCGGATCTTTACGAACGTACAGACGAACGCGTGACCTATCGCAACGGCTACCGTGAACGGCAATACAAGACCAGAGTAGGCACATTGGATCTGCTCATACCCAAGCTTCGTAATGGCACTTTTTCGACCACTCTCTTTGCCAATTACGAGCGAAGTGAGAAGGCTCTGGTTCTCTCTCTGATGGAGATGGTGCTGCAAGGGGTCTCCACCAGAAAGGTGTCCCGTATAACTGAAACCCTCTGCGGCAGCAGTTTTAGTAAGAGCACAGTCTCGAAGCTTTGTGAGGAACTTGACAAGGAAGTGGAACAATTCCTCAAACGTCCATTAACTAGGGCTTACCCTTTTCTCATTGTTGACGCCATCTACGTAAAGGCAAGAGATAGCGGCAGTGTTAAGTCTAAAGGTCTGCTTGTAGCAATAGGAGTAAACGAGGACGGTCATCGCGAAGTATTGGGTTTTAAAGCCGGCGACGGCGAGAGTTACGAGATCTGGTTCAGTTTCTTTTCTGAGCTGAAAGAGCAGGGCCTTCAGGGAGTTGACTTAGTCACTTCCGACCAACATAAAGGGCTGGTTAAGGCCATCCGGAAGCAGTTTGAGGGGGCATCCTGGCAACGCTGTCAAACTCACTTTTCCAGGAATGTTCTGGACAAGGTGCCAAAGAAGGCACAAAGAGAGGTCAAGCTACGTCTGAAGGACATTTACAACAGTCCTGAACTGGAAGAAGCAAGGGAAAGAAAAGAAGCACTTCTGGACTATCTGGAAGAACATGCTCCCAGGGCCGTTGAAACCCTCGATAACGGTTTTGACGATATAACAGCAGTATTCCAGCTTCCAGAGGTCTGCAGGAGACGCCTGAGGACCTCCAACAGCCTTGAGAGAGTGAATCAGGAGTTAAGGCGCAGAGAACGCGTGATCCGCATATTTCCAAACGAGGCAAGTATTGAGCGCCTCCTCGGAAGTCTCTTGATAGAGATGCATGAGAACTGGATCAGCGGAAGAAGGTATATAGATACGGAAACTTACTACGGGGCCCGCGAGAATTTTTCTAATACCTCTGCAGAGGTTTTAGGAAAACAAGCAGCATAACAGTACACATTGTGGTAAAGGAATTTACACCAACATTTAGGACTTGACTGTGCTAGTGCTTTTTTCATGTTTGTCCTCCTTGTTTTTTGTCTCAGACTTTAGTTATTTAATATCAATAAACTTTGTGTCCATTGAGACTACCTAATTATATACGATAGTCGTGAAAGCAACAAGATGACTAGAAATAATAAATATACATTGTTAATTTTATAAGTCTTGCATAAAGCAATGTGAGGATGTCGCATTTGATTGTCAATTCAACGATATTGCCAGCTTATTATCGCCTTATCAAAGAGAAGTGAGCTTTAGACTAAGAGTGCTGTTGATAATTATACTTAATGATGAATAATTTTATCTTTTGATGTGACAAATGTGACAATTATCCAGGCTTAAACTTTGCTTCTATTCTATATTTGAAGTTAAGACATCGGAAATAAGTTTGTGCCCTCCGGCATTTGGGTGTATGCCATCCTCGCACATGTACTCGCCTGTTTCTGCATTTTTTAAAAAAGAAGTTCTGAGATCAATCAAAGGAAGTCCATTCTTGCAGGCAATTTTCTCCACAGCATCACTATATGATTTGTGCCACAGATATATTGTTTCTGTAGTGCCGCCCAGCCAGTCGAGTATCACAGCGGCATCGAGCCCGCGGGACAAAGATGCAAAATACCGTTCATGAATTAATGGCGGAAGATTCATCAAAACCGGCTGATAATCGCGCTGCTGCAGGATGTCGATCAATTGCTCGTATTGTGTCACAAAATCATTTAATCCAACTTGTGGCAGATGCTCTCCTTCCGGACAACTGCTGATATCAGACCACATAAAATCGCAGTCGTTGCCACCGAACTGAATCAGAGCTATGCCGCCCTCGCTTAAGAGCCTGGCGTGGCGCTTTACTTGCTTGAGGCCTTTCACTATTGTGGCCCCGAAGACTGACAGATTATGTACTTTAATCTGATAATGTTTGCTCAGTCTGGCAGCAAAAGAATCCTCTAGCTGACAATAACGTCCTGTAACAGAATCAAGAATGATACCTTTGGAAATTGAGTCACCCAGTACCAGCAATGGCTTTTCCTCATTTAATATCAATTTTGCCGCCATAGTTTAATTCTCCTGCGCTGAAAAATCATTTTAATTTAGTTATTAATACCATATTATCTATTTATTGTAATGTCAATGTAAAGCTTTAAAAAACATACCTGGCTTTTCATTTACCAGAAACATGTTTATGATTAATAGTATTAAAGATGGATTTTCGGAGATGACTTATGGCCAAGAAAGAAAACTTTAAAAATAGCGAAAAGCAGAAGGTGAAGGGTGAACAAACAGAGAGCCTGACGCTGGAAAATTTGCGCGAGCGTCTGACGGAACGGAAAGTACTGCCCTTCGAGCAGCTGCCGAATCTTGATCTTTACATGGATCAGGTTATCAGCATCATGTCCCGGCAGACTGAGGGGGAAAATCATCGATCCGCGCTGACTTCCTCCATGATTAACAACTACACGAAGCAGGGTGTCCTCCCCCGGGCTGAGGGCAAGCGATACAACAGAGACCATCTGGTTGATTTGACAATTCTTGTCTACCTGAAGGAAGTCCTGCCCATCGTTAACATTGGCGAACTGCTGCAACTGTTGGCTCGCGAGGGTGATCCGCAATGGCGTTATGAAAAGATGTCAGAAATTCTCGAAAATGAAAGCAATAATATCATGAAACTGCTGCCCGAGGATGCTGATGACACTCAGGAACTGGTTTTGCAGATTCTCAGTATGGGCTTGATCAGCTATATCACGAGGCAGACAGCCTTAAGCCTCTTGGATCTGGCAAAGAGAAAGACTCAGGAAGATGACAATCAGGAGGGATAATTATTCCTCCTGATCGCCATTATTCAAATCTGGCAGCGCGTGCTTTTTTCTCAGATTCAATACGATATTTGATCATTGATTCAGCAAAAATTTCAGCAGCTGTGGGCGGTGTGTAGGTGATGGCGTTAGCGCCGGCCTTAATCGTCATCAGGATACTTTCTTCTGTCGGACCTCCGGTAGCAATGATCGGATATTCAGGACCGACTATTTCTCTGGCTCTTTCAACCAGAGCCGAGGTTTCTTTGGCGCCCGAAATATTCAGTATAGCCGCTCCGGCTGCAACTTTTCCCTCAATATCATCGTAAACGGAGCCTACTGTGGCTACAACCGGTATGTCGACAGTTTTGCTCATGTTTTTGATAACCGAGTTGGGAGTAGGGCTGTTTACTACTACGGCTGCGGCCCCCAGCAGCTCGGCCTGAAAGGCAATACCGATCGAGCGTTTGCCTGTAGTGGTGCCACCGCCGACGCCGGCAAAGACCGGTACATTAGCTACCGATATGGCGGCCTGTGTTATGACCAGTTCGGGCGTGAAAGGATAGACAACCATCAAAGCGTTACCATTGTGGTTGCGCATAATTGAAATATCTGTTGTAAAAACGAGAGACTTGATTCTGCGCCGCATGAGGAGTATGCCTGAAGCTTTATAAATTACGTCCGGCACAGTTATTATCTTCTTGCGCAGGGATGTTTCCACCTCCGGCATGAACTTAGTTTCTTTTTGCTTCAGTTCCTCCTGGTAAATCATGTTATCGCAGTTTCCTGACTGAAGAATCTCATTGAGCTCTCGTTTATCCATAATATCTCCCTAATCAGCCAGCCTTCCCTTGAGGCCTTCCAGTTCTTCGAAAAGTTCCTGCGGCATCCTTTCGCCGTAACTGATGAAATGCTCTGTGATTTGCTCACTTTCCTCCAGCCAGGCATCTCGATCGAAGCGCAAAACCTCCTCCAGATCTGCCTGATCTATATCCAGACCGCTCAGATCGAGGTCCTCTGCTCTGGGCATATAACCGATAGGGGTTTTTGCCGCATCGGCTGTACCTTCGCAGCGTCCTACTATCCAGGCCAGAACACGACTGTTTTCGCCAAAACCGGGCCAGAGGAAATGGCCATCCTCATCACGACGAAACCAGTTAACTGAGAAAATTTTCGGAAGCTTTGATTGCTCTGCGGACTTACCCAGTTTAAGCCAGTGCTGTAAATAATCTCCAACGTGATACCCGATGAAGGGCAACATGGCGAAAGGATCACGTCTTACCTGCCCGATTTTATCCGAGATGATGGCGGCTGTAATCTCTGAGCCCATGGTGGCACCAAGGAATACTCCGTGCTGCCAGCCAAAGCTCTGATGTACGAGCGGCACTGTCTGTGCCCTGCGTCCACCTACCAGAATGGCGTCAATCGGCACGCCCCTGGGGTCTTCCCAGTCGTCCGCGATGGTAGGAGCCTGAGCTGCGGGTGTGGTAAAGCGCGCGTTCGGGTGCGCTGCTTTTTCTTTGGAATCGGGTGTCCAGTCGTTGCCTTGCCAGTCAATTAAATGATCAGGCGCCTCGCCCATTCCTTCCCAGTAAACATCACCGTCGTCAGTTAAGGCGACATTAGTGAAAATTGTGTTCTTTTTTACGGTTGCCATGGCGGTCGGATTGGACTTCCAGCTGGTTCCGGGGGCGACACCGAAGAAACCGGCTTCCGGGTTGATCGCATAAAGTCTGCCATCCTCACCAAAGCGCATCCAGGCGATATCATCTCCGACCGTTTCCACCTTCCAGCCGGCCAGTGTCGGTACAAGCATAGCGAG
The DNA here is from genome assembly GCA_028706195.1 of Eubacteriales bacterium. Lineage (GTDB taxonomy): Bacteria > Bacillota > Clostridia > Saccharofermentanales > DTU023 > DTU032. The sequence continues at coordinate 942 of JAQWBU010000025.1, read as the reverse complement.
GTTGGTCTTGCCCGAGGCAGAGGGGAAAGCGCCGCATATGTGGTAGACCTTGCCTTCAGGAGATGTCAGCTTGAGTATGAGCATGTGCTCTGCCAGCCAGCCTTCATCGCGCGCCAGCACTGAAGCTATCCGCAAAGCCAGGCATTTTTTACCTAATAAAGCATTGCCGCCATAGCCTGAACCATAGGACCAGATTTCGCGGGTCTCGGGGAAATGGCTGATGTATTTGTCTTTCATGGGAGCGCAGGGCCAGGCTACATCTTCCTCGCCTTCTTCCAGAGGTGCACCCACAGAGTGCAGGCAGGGTACGAAATCGGCGTCGCCGTCAAAGCGTTCCAGCACATCCTTGCCCATGCGTGTCATGATACGCATGTTTGTTACAACATAGGGGCTGTCGGTGATCTCCACTGCCAGCTTGGAGAAGGGCGAATCCAGAGGTCCCATGCAAAAAGGCATGACATACATGACGCGGCCTTTCATGCAGCCGCGGTAAAGCTCGAGCATCTCGGCTTTCAGCTCGCGCGGATCAATCCAGTTATTGGTCGGGCCGGCATCTTCTTCTTTTTCAGAAGCAATATAGGTACGATCCTCAACCCGCGCTACGTCGCTGGGATGACTGCGGAACAAATAGGAGTCGGGGCGCTTTTCGGGATTAAGCTTCACCGCAGCACCGCGCGCTACCTCCAGCTCGAGCAATCTCAGATATTCTTCTTCGCTGCCGTCGCAGATATAAACTGAATCCGGTGTCAGAAGTTCTTCCATCTCTTTAATAAAACTGTAATAGCGATCGTTTTTCATACGTCCTCTTTTCATGAAAAGTAGTGTCCTGATATGTAATTTATCTAATTCTATCATCATTTTAACTGAAGAATTGCAGCCACTCGACCGCCTGCTGCAGTGAATGCTCCAACTCGCGGCCAGGCTGTCACTTCTGCCCTTCCA
>JAQWBU010000140.1 GCA_028706195.1 Eubacteriales bacterium | reverse complement strand
GCATGGCAAATTGCGGCCACCACTTTGTCCGCGGCTACCATGGCTCTAACAAATTCGACGGTTGCCGGATTCCGCCTCATGTAGTCAGGCGAAAAGCCGCCCGGGATTACCAGGGCATCGTAATCATCTGCAGAGACATCGCTCGATGCATGTGTGCTTTTTTGGGTGACACCTTCCTTGCCTGTATAGACAGTGTCTTTGGCGGAACCTATGAGATGAACTTCATAGCCCTCTTCCTGCAATCTGATGTAGGGATATATCAGTTCTCTGTCATCGAACATGTTTTCAATCAGCATAGCTATTTTTTTCATTGTGATGTCCTCCTGTTCAAGTGATTCTTTTCGAAACTTACACTACTTAAGATAAACGCTACTATGAAAAAAGTCGGTAACAAGTCAAGGGGACAGAGGGTGTTTTGAGTCTTCCGGCTGCGAAAAATACAGCATTGCAAAATGTGCAGTTATGCTATAATCTGCTCTCGATGGGAATGAAGTTCTCCCGGTGCAATAATTTGCCAAACCGCTTTTTAAGCTGATGACTTCTGCGATTAAACGATTGCGGAATTGTCAGCTTTTTTCTTGCCGCAAGTCAGGAGGAGTATGTTATTTAGTTTTGCTTTAATTATTCTTTGTGGTCTGGCCCTGAGTGCTATCATGCAAAAAATGAAATTGCCCAGTCTGCTCGGTCTTTTGCTGACAGGCATTATTCTGGGACCTTTTGTTTTGGATCTGCTGGCTCCGGAATTGCTAAACATATCCTCCGATTTGCGCACTATTTCATTAATAATAATTCTCACAAGAGGCGGGCTTGCGCTGGACTTTCACGAGCTGAAAAAGGTAGGGCGTCCGGCAATTCTTATGAGTTTTGTTCCGGCCACTTTCGAAATACTGGCGACGATAGTTTTTGCTCCCTTATTATTTCCTATCTCATATCCGGAGGCTGCGATCATGGGAACGGTGCTTGCCGCCGTTTCTCCGGCGATTGTTGTCCCTCACATGCTACACGTAATGGAGAGCGGTTACGGGAAAGATAAAGCTGTCCCGCAGCTGATTTTGGCAGGAGCTTCGGCGGATGACATTTATGTGATAATCCTTTTCACCTCCTTTATGGGGATGTACCGGAGAGGTCAATTTGACTTTGGCAGTCTGATCAATATCCCGATTTCTGCCGTAATGGGCGTACTGTTCGGCGTGATCCTGGGATTATTTCTGGTAAAATTCTTCAAGAAATTTCATATGCGGGACACAATAAAGGTCCTGATCCTGCTGAGTATTGCTTTTTTATTAGTGTCTCTGGAAGGCGCAATGCAGTCTATCCTTCCCATGTCGGGTCTGCTGGCAACTGTAAGTTTAAGTGCTGCGATCAAACAAAAGTATGATGTCCTTGCCCGAAGATTGTCCGGAAAATTCTCGAAAATTTGGGTTGCGGCTGAAATTGTGCTCTTTGTTCTGATCGGAGCCGCGGTCGACATCAGATATGCTCTTAAGGAGGGATTTGCTGCTATCGCACTGATTTTCATAGCCCTCATATTCCGGACTGTCGGCGTGTTTGTCAGCCTCATTAAGAGCGATTTAAATTACAAAGAAAGATTATTCTGCGCGATCGCGTATTTGCCCAAAGCGACTGTGCAGGCTGCGATTGGCTCCTTGCCCTTAGCTGCCGGTATCCCGGCAGGCAACACCATCCTGACCGTAGCTGTACTGGCGATTCTGATTACGGCTCCTCTTGGTGCTCTGGGTATAGATCTCTCATATAAAAAACTGCTTACGGGTGCGGAAAATATCTCGTCAGACTCTGCTCAAACTCTTTCGTAAATTTCGCGTTCCATGATACGTATCATTTTTCCCAGGGGATATAAAATTTTCTTACGATTAATCAATCGAAAACTACAGAAAGTGGTGAAGAGTCATGGCTAAATATGTAGACGGATTCATTCTGGTAGTGCCAGAGGAAAATGTTGAGGCTTACAGGAAAATGGCGGAAGAAGGCCGTGATTGCTGGATTGAGGCCGGCGCGCTTGAATACTACGAGTGCCGCGGTGATGATCTCCAGCCTCAGGATATGGGCGGTGAGAGAGCTCGTTCATTTGCAGAAATATCCGGAGCCACCGGAAATGAAACAGTGTGGTTCTCCTTTATCGTCTTCGAATCCAAAGAACACCGGGACGATGTTAACGCCAAAGTTCTGCGACAAATGGAAGAGCAGCCCGAAGATCAGTATCCATCGCCGATACCTTTTGACATGAAGCGATTAGTTTACGGTGGCTTTCAGGTTGAAGTTGAGGGCTAGAGCGCTGCCCTTTAAAGTACATGCCTGAAGTGACTGCGCCGGCGCCGGCCCCTAATTCGTCTGATCTTTGTTCTTGCGAATGTTTTTGTATGCGTACATTTGAGTATCTGCTGCAATCATGGCCAGATCGTAACCTCCGTTTAGAGGGCTAAATACGGCATAACCTGTTGAGACCATGGGCAGTTTACCCTGAATATTGGCACTATTCCTGAAATCATCGATTTTCTGATGAAAAACACTGAGCGTTTCCTCTGCCACTTCTTCTTCTGATGTCCGGCAGATCACGCAAAACTCGTCGCCGCCTGTCCTGTAACAAGAACCCATTTCACAAAAGCAGTCTCTAATCAGCTTTCCGATGATGCCGAGACAGTAATCGCCCCACTGATGCCCGAACTGATCGTTGATATCTTTAAAATTATCCAGATCAAAAGTGATGACCGTGCCGCTTACATCACGCCGCAGATCCTTAGTGTGACGATCATATACATGGCGATTTAACAAGCCTGTCACTGAATCCTGAGTTTCCGTCAACATGCAGAAATATGCGTAATAGAGGACCAGGCTTAAGCTAACTGTCAGCCAGGAGCTATGCACCTGAGGCCAGATCACCTGAACAGCCGTTCCTGATAGTGTAAATAGCAGCAGCAGGATAAACGTGCTTTTCTGGTGCAGCTGATAATGTTTCATGGCCATAACAGATGCAATTGCCAGCACGGCGAAAGCGCAGAGGTAAGCGGCTGTAAATACTGCAAACAGAGGACCCCGCCGGTAAAGGCCATCACTTACAGTGAAAATTAAACCGGTCCAGGGGGAAGTTAGTGCAAAAAACGCATTGATCCATACAGCTACGGTCAGCCAGGAACGCAGTCTGCTTTTCCCGCTGTGGATAGCCTGTGACAAAACAACGGCAATAAAGGGTGAGAGTGCAAAGCCAAGAGCATTAATGATCAGTATAGAGACTCTGTTAAGGGAACTTAAATTTTCCGCAACGACAGCTGCAAGTTCGGCCATAATCACTACGACAGCGATCAGCGCAGCAAGGGTGAAATATTTACTCATCGTATCAGTAAATAAAACATTGGATCTGGCATAATGAGCCAAAATTGCTAAGGCCGCAATACAAATCAGGTCTAAGGCAATGTAATTAATAATCAAATCTGTCACGAGCCGAATATCCGCATTTTCTCTAATTTATTCTAGCAGTTAAGCAAGGGGCACCGCTTAGAAGTATAGCAGTTAATGATATAGAAATAAGCAATGATAAACGGATTTGTTATTGAAAGATGATTAGGCTGCAGTTTCTTCGCCTGCTTGCATAATGTCCGCCTTTATTGAAATTCTTCCCACTGTTCAATCATATCGATCAGGCGTTCATCGAGGAAAGTTAATACTTTTGTTTTTATCTCATCCGGTACCCCGAAGGCAGCTTCTGCA